>NZ_BQXN01000003.1:0-146355 GCF_045862745.1 Furfurilactobacillus entadae
CAAACAAATGCATATCCGGCAAAGTATGTCTCGACGAGCGACTTGTTTAGACAATGCAGCATGTGAGACTGTCTTTGATAAATTAAAAGTTGAAATCGGTAGTTTACAGCAATACGCAAATGCCTCAGAGCTAACCAAAGCAATCGATTCCTGGATTAATTATTACAATCAAAAGCGAATTCAAATAAAATTAGGCGGTCAATCACCACTCGATTTCGAGCGGCAATTAACTGCCTAATTAACAAAACTATTTAGTTCCAACTTTTTGGGTAAACGTCATTTAGCTTGGAAATTGTGATCGCTTTTTTAATTTACCATTAACGTTCTTCCATAGCAGAGATCATCACGCCAGCCCGTCGATAATCATCCGGGTTCTGAAATAACTGACTCAATGTAACGGCCAGTGAACGAACGCTGATGGGCCCACCGTCAATTACCTGTGAGCTTGGTTCAATGATTGCCTTTTGAACACTGTCATCGTATTTGAAAAAGTGGCACAGTAACAATGTGTAACTTAAATTGCTTGATTCAATGAGTGAGGCACCGAGTTTTTGGTTTTCAACATAGTTGCGTTCCACTTCCTCACTAAACCCAAACGTTGCCGCCAGATCCAGCATGTCTTGAGTCACTTCTGGTCGTGCAATTTGGAACTGTGTTGACCAGTATAACCGGCCAACACCGGCTTCATTCATTGCTTCGATCAATGGAACCGCATATTTTTCAACTTCAAACGGTCCAAGCGTTGAGAAAACAATATCAATTCCAGCTAGCGCTGAAACAAGGTCCTCAACCTTTGTGGCATCACCATAAAAGACGTTTGCTGCTGTGACTGGTTTAGCGTCAGCATGCTTCCGACCAAATAGCGTAACGTTGACCTCTGGGAGTGGTGCCAGTTCACGATAGACTTCCTGGCCAAGTTTCCCGAAGCCGCCCAAAATAAGAATGTTCATCATTCAACCTGCTTTCAAAGATAAAAGTTATTTTACCTCCATATTATACCCCGTTAATTAAATAAATCGGTCATTATCAAGCATTAACTTCAAATCTATGTTAGAATAGTTTCTGTCCCAAACTTATCCGTTTGGGATCATTCCAGGCGATCACTTTTGTGGTCGCTTTTTTTTGCAGTTTTTTCTAAATCAAAAGGCTGGCACTATCCTCTCCGGAAAGTGTCAGCCTTTTAGTTTATTCGTTTACAGAACGTTTTTGTGTCATGACCGTTTTCACGTTTCCAACGAGGAAACGCAAGTAGTGGCCCAGAACAAACATGACCATGATAAACGCAACGCCTAATTCAACGTTTGCTGCAATGTTCCACCATTGCCCCGTTACACCTAGCCGCTTTAACAGCGTTAGGAATCCGGTTGCTGAAATCACCAGTGGGAACGTTAATGCGGCAAAACTCGGGTAAAACCGAATCAACGAATGCTGCCCAATTACATATAAGCGCACCATAAACCCAACTGTAATAACATACAACGCTTGCGCAAATAATGCCAAGCCAACCGCAACGGCAACGTTTAATGTGGGTGTCATGTTCAAGTACCCCGTCAAACATAACGATGCCGGTGCCGCAATAATCATCAGGTACGGAAGCGCATTTTCAGCCAGTCGCCGGTGCCAAAATAGGCGCCACATCACAATTGGAAACACAATTGCATACAACCCGAGCGCAAGCACTAAGAACAGGCGGCCAGTCGCTGGTGAAAATGGTGTCGCCGTCACTGGAATCACACCAATCCCCACAAACATCACAAACCAACTTGGGTAAATATCCGTTGCGCTAATTCGGTGTGCCATAAAGTGGACATAACAAAATGCAATCATCAAGATCACGTGTGTGATCAAAGCGAGCCACCACAGACTTAAACCAACTGTTGACCAACCCCAACGGGCCCAAAAGACCGCAATGATCATCAGCGCCATGGTAAACGTTGGCAACGTCCCCGCGGTAAATGGATTCATTAATTCATCCTGCACTGACGTAAACGTCAGGATGACCTTCATTAAGACAATCATCATTAAGAGCATCCCGATGATTCCAACCACGTTACCAACGACCACTGCCCCAAGATTGACCAGCAGATTACCTAACGACACGAGTCCTAAGATCAGGCCACACATTGCCATTGGGATATTTTTTAACAGTGTTAACATTCGTCTTGTCCCCCATTGTTTTTACTAAACCTAGCTTACCGAATTTTCTAGGATAAATAAAATCAATCATTTTTATTGTTATAATAGAAATATTCAATCTAAAAAGGAGGTCACATGATGAATCCGTACCTCACCACGTTTATCTACGTTTATGAAACACGCAGCTTTTCTTTAGCCGCAAAAGAACTCTTTATCACCCAGCCCACCGTTTCGGCTCAAATTGGTCAGTTGGAAAAACGGGTCGGGCAATCCCTGTTCACGCGCAAACGCCGGCAAGCCATCGTACCCACTCCGGCAGGCGATCTGTTATATAAGCAGGCCCTTCATCTCCGCGAGGTATGGCAGGAAACAGAACAGCTCCTCGCCCAGGTCAATCAAAAACAACGTCAAATCATCCAGTTGGGTTTCTCCCAGACGCTGGCCCAAACGGTGGCCCCCACGTTTTTGATTCAGGCGCGTCATCAACTCCCCCAGTTTGATTGGCACATTACCGTCGCCAATTCTGATTACATCGCCGACCAACTAACAAAGCAGCAATTAACCATTGGCCTGATCGAAAAACCTGTTCTCACCGACCCCGCCGTCATGACCCGTCAACGGCTCGCTCATGACCAGCTCGTTCGCATTGGGACGCCAACCGGCCTGTGGTTCCAACGGGAACAAGGGTCCGGCATTGCGCACTACACGGATCAGTTTTTTCAAGAATACGATCTTCATCCCGATCAAACGATGATCATCAATCGAAACGATTTAATTATGAATCTAGTCCAACAGGGTGCCGGTGAAACCATCGTTTCAAAAAGCATTCTGCCATCTGAAGTCCCTTTCACCCCGCTTAACGCACACTTCAACCGGGACCTTTACGTCCTGACCACTAAGCAATTAGACGCTGCGGCCGTTACCCCCATCGTGACGTTACTCAGGACCCTCATGGCAACGCTATATTCAGACTAAAACAAAACCACCAATCGCTAATGTCAGCGCTTGGTGGTTTTGTTTTAGTTAATTAATAGTCCATCAAAACTAAGGTATCGTAGTCCTTTAACTTTTCACGGCCATTCAGGTCCTTCAACTGCAAGAGGAAGGCACAGCCAACGACGATGCCTCCCAACTGCTCAACCAACTTGATGGTGGCCTCAATGGTCCCACCAGTAGCTAAGATATCATCCGTAACCAACACGCGCTGGCCGGGTTTGATGGCGTCTTCGTGCATGTACAATGACGCGGTGCCATATTCAAGGTCATAATCGGCCTTAATGGTCTTCCGTGGTAACTTCCCCTTTTTCCGGGCTGGTGCAAACCCAATGCCCAGTTCATAGGCGACGGGACAACCAACGATAAACCCACGTGATTCAGGGCCGACGATCATGTCGACCTGCTTATCACGGGCGTAGCTAACAATGGTATCTGTTGCCTGATGATACGCCTCACCGTCACCCATCAATGGTGAAATATCACGAAACATGATGCCCTTTTCAGGGTAATCAGGTACCGTTGCAATGTAGTTCGTTAAGTCTAATGCCAATTTAGCCAACTCCTTTTAAGCCTGGTTCATGGCTCCCGTCAACCAAGCTGTCAGTTGGGGACCCTTTGAATAGAGTAATTTTTCTTCTGTATCGATCCGCGCCAGTCGTTCTTTGTACGCAGTTGCCGTAGCCAGTTCAACGTGTTCTGGTGCTTGCACGCCGTTCATGACGCCAGCATCTATTTTAACAAATCCCACTTCAAAAAACAGCTGAATCATGAAAATCAGTTTATCGTGGTCAATTTGTAAATATTTAGCAAGGGCATCCATTTGGTGAGCCACATCAACATCGTGGTGAGTTGCAATAAATTTAAACAGCTTTCCGTACTCAGCCCGACTTGGCATCCCACTCAAATACGCAGATTCACGCTCGTAAAAGTAAACCGTCACTTTATCAGCGCTCATTGCCGTCAGGGTGTCCGTTAACGTTGCTAGGTCATCTGGACAATCAACAAGGACTAAGTGCGTCGTGTGGGTCGGTACCGTGTCACGCCCGACACACACGGCCGTGGCGCCGTCCTCCAAGTAATCAGCCAGTTGCGTCGCCAATTTTTCGTGGAAGAAGAGGTAGGTTCCTGGCTGTGAAAATAGTGATTTCATCAGGTTTGTCGTTCTGGCATCGATAATGGCCATCCCGTTCACCTGAAGATCCTTCACCATTAATTGATACGTCGTCTTCCCCTGCCATTCATTGGCTGATAATGTGCCAACCGTGGTCACCTGATCAGCGCCCGCGGTCACTTGGTCAAACGAGGCACCATGACCAAAGGCAATGGCCGGCACCTGATGGCCAGCCTCATCCTTCATGGTGAACTTTAAGTGCGTCTTTGTGGCACCCATCGTTTTAACGTTTGTAACCGTTTGGGGCGCCACCTTGAACACTGGCTGAGGATTATCCGTCCCAAACGGCCCCAGTTGGTGGATCGTTTGGTAGTTTGTGGCGTTGATTTCTGGTAGATCGATCACACCAGCAACCGGCAAACTTGGTTTGGTGGTCAGATCAACATCCTGTTCATCACACGCTGCTTCCAATGCATCCGCAAGTGCCGGCAATTCAGCAATCGGACTGGTTAGTCCACAGGCCATCGCATGACCCCCAAACGCAATCATGCGCTCTCTGATTGGGTTGATTGCCGCAAAGAGGTCATATCCCTCGATGCTTCGGCCAGAGCCCTTTAACGTTTGTTTTTCAGGATTTTCTGTCATCACTAACGTTGGTTTATGGGTTGCTTCAACAATCTTGCTGGCAACAATCCCCAAAACCCCTTCGTGCCAACCCTCACCATGAATGATCAACGTCTTCCGGGCCTGGTTTTCTGGTGTCTGGGCTTGCGCCAACGCTGTTTCGCTAATCTGTTTCACAAGTTGCTGGCGGTCTTCATTTTGTCCGTTAATCATCTTAGCAAGTGACTTCGCTTGTTCTTCGTCAAACGTCGTCAAAAGGTCAACGGCTGGATTGGCGTCACCCAGCCGACCAAGCGCGTTTAACCGCGGCGCAATGCCAAAACCAACGTGTTCTTCATTAATTTCAGTTGCGTTGATCCCTGCTTCCGCCATTAATGCAACAAGGCCGGGCCGTTGCGAATTTGAAATGACTTGAAGACCAAATTTCACTAAGGCATGGTTTTCATCAGTCAATGGCACCAGGTCAGCAATTTCACCGATCGCAACCAGATCTAATTCATCACTCAACTCTTCAGCCGTCGCGTCTAACAAACACTGGGCCACCTTAAATGCGACCCCCACGCCGGATAATCCGCCAAACGGGTAGTTTCCTTCTGGGTGCCGCGGATGAATAATTGCATAGGCATTCGGGAGCTCATCTGGAAGCTCATGGTGATCAGTAACCACCACGTCCACGCCACGCTCACCAGCCGCTTCGATGGCTTCGTTACCGGCAACCCCGTTATCAACGGTAACAAACAAGGCCGTTCCCTCGTCAATGAGTTTGTTAAAGGCGGCCACATTAGGGCCATACCCGTCGGAAAACCGGTTAGGGATGTAGTAATTTGCATCCGCCCCCAGCTGAAGTAACGTTTCGTACATCAAGGATGTGCTCGTTAACCCATCTGCATCATAATCGCCGTACACCGTAATCTTTTCACCAGCTTCAATGGCCGCCTGGATCCGGGCCACCCCGAGATCCATATCAGCCATTAGCTTCGGATCATGAAGATCATCAATTGTCGGGGTTAACCACCCCTTGGCTGCTGATTCATCTGTCAGGCCCCGGCTTACCAATAAGCGCGCTAAAAACGGTGACACTGATAATGACGACACCAATTGTTCAACCTGCTGTTCCTCTGGTGTCGGGGCAACTTGCCACTTAAACTTCGACTCTAACACGTCATTGTCCTCCCCTTACGTTTCCCACTTTTCAGTCATTCACCACGAGGGAATGACCGGCAATCAATAAACCAGGCCAACACGATGTGCCAGCCTGGTTTATGCGTTAGTGGTCACTCTTATCCTTGTGAGCTTGTTTGTGCTGACGTTGCAGCACTAACAGTGCCCAACTGTTGTTGCAGTTGTTCAATCGTTTGATCACGTTCACTAACCAACCGATTTAACTGGTTATTTTTTGTGGTCAATTCTTTATTTTGGGCGGTTAACTGCTCATTTTCTCTTGCCAATGTGGCATCCGCCCTTTTATCGGCCGAATTATTCCCTGTTGAGACAAGCAGTGCAATGACAACCCCAATCAAAATCGCAACCACTAAAATTAAAATCATGGGCCATTTAACCGTGGCGACGCCGAAATGAATTGGCACACTATCACTGTTTAATAGCGCAAAGCCTGCAACAATTAAAATCAGGACCAGGACCAACACTAAACGCCACTGGTTCTTATTCTTCATGTTTTTCATTAGTCCGCCTCCGGTGTTGTGGTTGAATCCGTGGCACTCAGTTGATGGCGACGCGGCCAGTGGTGCCGTTCTTTGAACAGCTGGTTAATGACAAAGTCACCAGCATCCGGCCAAACACGGTATGCCATTGCTGCGGCTGTAAAGTACCGTGGGACCGTTACTTCACGAACGTGATACCCAATCGTTTCAACTAACCGACTAGCAACCAACTGTGGGGTCACCGTAAACCGTGCAACCCGGGATAGATACGTGCCATTTTGGTCCGCCACATTAAAGAAGTTTGTGGCGACAGGCCCCGGATTAACGGTTGTTACCTGCACACCAAACGGCCGCAGTTCTTGCCGCAGGACATTACTGTACCCAACAACCGCTGCCTTCGTTGCTGTATACACGGCGGACTTCGGTGTTGGAACAAGTGCAGCTACAGAAGCAACGTTAATGATGGCACCATAGCGTTTATCAAGCATCTCAGAAGCTAACCGCCGGGTAATGTAAATCAGGCCAAGCACGTTGACCCGAAAGAGTTGTTCGGTCGTGGCCGTTGATGTCGTCAACGCAGACTCCATATCGCCAAAACCGGCAGCGTTAATGACAACGTCAACGGAACCGATTTTATGACTTACGGTCGTCAGCATTTCATCAACCGCATCAACATCACCGATGTCCACCGGCATTGCAAACGCTGGCCGCCCAGAATACAGCATGCATTGCTGGGCCATCTGGTTCAACTTTTTCGCGTTGCGGGCCACTAAGACCACAATCGCCCCACGCCGAGCAACCTCAAAGGCCGTTGCCTGCCCAATGCCAGACGATGCGCCTGTAATGAGGACGATCCGATTTTTCAGATTCCGTAATGCTTTTAACCGACTTGCAAGGTTCATCATAACGTTCACCTCAATCTCGCTGATAGACAATTTGATGCCCACCACGAGTTATTTTTTAAACGGGACTTCAACAACGTCAAAATCGCGCATCACCTTCGTGTTGCTAAACGTTTGTTTTGCCTGTCGTTCTAATTCTTTAGCTCCACGTCCATTATAGCGCGCAGAAATGTGATTCAGTAATAATTTGCCGGCATGCGCATCCCGAGCCACCTCAGCAGCCTGAGCACTCGTTGAATGGAAGTAATTTCGTGCCAACTTTGCTTCATCCGCCGCAAACGTGCTTTCGTGGACAAGGACATCCGCATTTTGAGCCAGTTCTGTCGCCCGCCGGGTCTTTCGGGTGTCCCCTAAAATGCTGACGATCCGCCCCTTTTGTGCTGGGCCAATGAAATCGTGGCCGTCAATGGTCCGCCCATCAGGCAAGGTCACGGTCTTACCAGCCTTTAATTGCCCATACAGGGGGCCAGAAGGAACTTCTGCTTCCCGTAACTTATCGACAAGTAGTTCACCCTGATGGTCCTTTTCAACAATGCGGTAGCCAAAACACGTGATTTTGTGATCCAACCGCTTGCAGGAAACGGTAAAGGTGTCATCGTCAAACAACACACCATCACCATTTAGTTCCACAAACCGTAGCGGATAGGTCAACCCAGATTCAGATAACCGTAAACTGGTTTGAACATATTCCTTGATGCCTTTGGGGCCATAAATGGTCAACGGTTCACCACCACCCTGAAAGGATCGCGAACTTAGTAAGCCAGGGAGCCCGAAAAGGTGGTCCCCATGCAAATGGGTGATAAAAATCTTTTCGATTTTTCGTGGCTTGATTGTCGTGTTCAAAATCTGGTGTTGCGTTCCTTCACCACAATCGAACAGCCAAATGGCGTTTCGTTCATCCAGTAACTTTAATGCCAAACTTGAAACGTTTCGTGCTTTTGCCGGCGAACCAGCGCCAGTCCCTAAAAATTCAATTTCCATAATTATGCTTAACCTAATTTCTAATATGAACAAAATGTGTTTAAAACAGCGCTGTGAGGCTCACAGGCTTGTCGCTTTGCTTAGACGATCATCATCGACCGATCTCAAACTTCGGTCAACACCGACCGTAACGTTTCGATGCGTCCGCCATTAATTTTACTTAATTTACCGGTAAAAAACAATCATTGCCGGTTCATGGTATGCTAAGAAGATCAATTAATTATGCCAATGGAGACGCTAATAACCATGCGAATTGTCGACTTTAAATTTTCAACTGCGGATTATGACCCTAACCGGCCCTTATTCTTGGCCCATCCTGAAAATAATCAACCAGTGACTGACCTCACCCAACAGGCAAACACCCATCAATTGATTCTAAACACAGGAACCGGTCGGCCACTGACCCTGGATCAATTTAACGCCCGCACGCAAAAGCTCCCCGGTAGCTGGCGAATCACAACCGTGACGCCAACTGCTAGAGAGCTCTTTGGTTACCGTCTAGTTGATGAACAAATCGTCTTCATGTAGACGTGCCTGTTTACTTTGCTTTGGCCGTAATTGTCTGAACAACTAACCGGGTGTAGGCTGCACTCCCTGCTGGATCTGGATGAACATGATCCGGGCCAAACCAGGCTGGTTGCGCATGACTTAGCGAATACCAGTCGATTACATAAAAGTGCTGCCGTTGTTTTGCATTTTGCGCCAATAAGGTGTTCACTTGATCCTGCCAATTTTTGGTTGGGACCATCGTGTTAACCCAATAAATGGTGTGGTTTGCCCCAACGGCTTTCACAACGTCATCAATTTGAGCCTGCGTTAATGGTGCATTGGTTCCTAAATTAATTAACACCGTTTGCGCCAGTAAATGGCGCTTTTTTAGTGTCTCGATTGTTCCCGGTGCCTGCCAAACTTGGCGGCCAACCTGTGCATCAACGTATGCATGACCAAAGACCTGTTGCAAGTCATCCGCTGTGTCAACCAGAACCGAATCCCCAATCGCCGTAATCGACGTCTGTTGCGCTGCGAGGACCGCGGTTGGTTCTAACCCATACGTTTTTGTCAACGCTTGTTGCTTAGCGGACAGTTGCTTTTTGGCAGCTGCATTATCTTTTTGTTGGTGCGCAGCAGAGCTCGCCAACGCTGCCTTATCGTCTGCAACTTGGCGATTCTTTTGCTTGGTTTGTTTGCCTGCCGTTTGGATGTGCTTGGTAACAGCGTCAACCCGTTGCTTTGCCGTTGTCGATGCCTGAATGGCTCCAATAACGGTCACAAGGGTCAACACGCCAACAACCGCACTGGTGACTAACCGCGCCACGGGCTGCTTCGCCCACTGCTGTGGCGTGCGCAGTGTTTGCCACACCGTTGCCCATTCAACATGCGCTAACGGTTGTTCAATGAACCGGTAGGACACTTCCGTCAGGATTAAAATTAGCGCCAACTCCGCCAGGGCATTTAACCAGCTATGATCGGCAACATTGACCACCCGCTGCTCGTAAAAAATCATGACAGGAAATTGGTATAAATATAACCCATAGCTTCGTTGCCCAATCCATGTGAATACGGGGTTTGTCAGCCACCGATTCCAACTGGCCCCAGGATGAACAACCACGGCCAAGAGCCCCGTTGTCATCACTGAAAAAAGCGCCATTCCACCATGATAAGTCAGAGCGGCTGTTCCTGACAATTGCCAGTACATCAGAACCATCACCGCAAGACTTACGCCACCAAGCCAATTCAGGACTCGCCGACCATTCGTCCCGAGGTTTGCATTGAGGTGTGCACTGGGCCAAATGGCTGCCAACGCCCCACCAAACAAAAGTGAAAATGCCCGGGTATCCGTGCCGTAATAGATCCGGTTGATGGACGCTGAACCACTAAACAGCACGGCCATTAGCACTGCTGATATGATTCCCAATAGAGTCAACGTGCCGGCAATCCGGGCCCGCCGTTTAACCAGCCGAACAAGAATAATAATGACTAGCGGCCAAATTAAATAAAATTGGCCCTCAATGGACAGCGTCCACAAATGGGTAAACGGTGACTCCCCGTTAAACCGGTCAAAGTAAGATTGACCGTGGCCAATTTCAAACCAGTTGTAAACGGAAAGTAAGTTAGTCACCAACGTCGCTTTCAGCCCTGGCAACAGTTGCCGTGCGCACACCGTTATGTACGCACTTGTTGCCACTAGCATCGTAAATAGCGCTGGTAATAAACGCCCCACCCGCCGGCGATAAAACTGCCCAACGGCCAATCGTTCACCACGATGTAACTGTTCAAGAAATTGATCCGTGACGAGATACCCCGTCAGGGCCAGAAAAATCGGAACACCCAAAAAACCGCCCGGTAACAGTGCCGGAAGTAAATGATAGGCAATGACACCCAGAACCGCTAATGTTCGCAGTCCGTTGATTCCTGTGATATAACGCCGTTTCGCCGGCGTTGGTGTTGCCTGCATAACCTAACCCCTGTTTATTACAATTAGTTATTCAACAAAATCAAACGTAAAGTCGAGGATTTGGACGGGATCGCCATCCTGAGCGCCAGCTTCACGCAACGCATCATCAACCCCCATACTCCGCAACTGCCGGGCAAACCGAATCATACTCTGCTCATGCTGCGTGTTGGTCATCTTGAACAACCGTTCAATCTTATCACCATTAAGAATCCACGTGCCATCCTCGTCTTGACTGATCTCAAAGGCTGGGGCGATCTTTTCATCATACTGGTAAACCACACCTTGATCTGCAACCACTTCTGGTTCGATGGCCGGTGTTTCATCCAGTAGGGCCGCCGTTGCTTGGATCAACGGTGTTAACCCTGCGTGAGAAACGGATGAAATTGCTAACACTTGTGGCTTGGTTGTCAGTGAGTCATCGGTTGCTAAGGCCGCTTTAAAGGCTTCAAACCGTTCCTCCGCGCCCGGAAGGTCCATCTTTGTTGCCACAACGATTTGGGGCCGTTCTAGTAGACTTTCGTCATAACTCCCCAACTCCTTGTTAATGGCACGATAGGCGTCGATTGGGGTCATGGCTTCTTCATCAGCCAAGAACTCATCGCCACCCATAGCCACCAGGTGGAGTAACACCCGGGTGCGTTCTACGTGCCGCAAAAATTGGAAGCCTAAACCGACACCATTACTGGCCCCTTCGATCAACCCAGGTAAATCAGCCATAACAAAGTCACGCCCATCATCCAAGCGCACCATTCCGATGTTTGGGTCGATCGTTGTGAAGTGGTAGGCCGCAATTTTCGGCTTCTTGTTCGTAATAACGGACATCAGCGTTGATTTCCCAACGGATGGGAAGCCAACCAAACCAACATCGGCTAATAGTTGTAATTCCAACCCAATGTGGCGCTCTTGACCAGGTTCCCCGTTTTCGGAAATTTCTGGTGCTGGGTTTTTGGGTGTTGCAAACCGAATGTTACCGCGACCACCGCGGCCACCCTTAGCAATCACCAATTCTTGACCATTCTCCGTGAGGTCGCCAAGAATTTCGTTTGTATCAAGATCCCGGATGATCGTTCCACCAGGAACCTTAACGTACATATCAGCAGCGGAACGTCCCGTCATGCCCTTGGTCATCCCGTTGCCACCATGCTTCGCTTTGCAATGGCGATTATAACGGAAGTCCATTAACGTCCGCAGTCCTTCGTCCACGACCATAATGACGCTACCGCCACGGCCACCATCACCACCAAACGGTCCCCCGTTGGCGACAAATTTTTCACGACGAAAGGAGACAATCCCGTTACCACCATTACCTGCCTTCACTTCAATTGTCGCTTGATCAACAAATGCCATTTTTATTTCTCCGTCTCTATAATTTAACTCATTGACCGGCGCCACGTTCCTTGGCGGGTCTTCACCGTCCACAGCGGTTCATTCGCTTCCACCATTGTACAGTGCGTAGGCCAAGGGGTCAAAATAATCCCGGTAAAACCCGTGAAAAGGTCAATTTAGCGGTTCGTCTGTTTATCCAAGTAACTTAAGGATTGTTGGGCTTCGCCGGCAACCATGGCCGTCACTGCAAGGTGAACCGTTTGGGCGACCGCTTCTGACAACCCAAGTTCATGCAACTCAGCAACTGGAGCGGCCGCAATTTTCTTCAACGATCCGTATTTTTTTAATAATTTAGCCCGTGTCTTTGGCCCGACGCCCTGAATCTGATCCAGCCGAGAACTAAGCGAATTCTTATTATGCAACTGCCGGTGGAACGTAATGGCAAACCGGTGAACTTCATCCTGAATCCGTTGCAACAGGTAAAACCCTTGTGACTTAGGATCTAAATTCAGATGTTCATCCTGCTCACCAAACATTAAGTCGGCCGTTCGGTGATGGTCATTTTTAACCATTCCGGCAACTGGAATCATTAATCCCAGCTCGTTTTCCAACACGTCCTTGGCCGCGTTCATTTGAATCGCGCCACCATCCATGAGAATTAAGTCCGGCAATGCGGCGTGCTCTTTCAGCAAACGAGTATACCGCCGCCGAATCACTTCCATGGTGCTGGCTGTTTCATCCGCATGATCCACCGTCTTCAGCTTATATTTTCGGTATAACTTCTTGTTCGGTGCCCCATCTTCAAACACAACCATCGCGGACACCAAATCTGCCCCTTGTTCATGGGAGTGGTCAAACGCCTCGATGCGGGTAATCGGCGCAATTCGCAGGGCATCCGCAATTTCCTGCATCGCTCCAGTCGTCTTATGCTCATCCAGTTCCAACAAGCGGAACTTTTCTTCCAGAACTAAGCGGGCATTTTTCCCTGCCATTTCCATCAGGTCACGACGCACACCACGTTGGGGGACGTTGACCGGCACGTTCAGCACTTCTTCAATGGCCGACCGCGTTTCTGCATCGATCTCTTTTGGCACCAAGATTTCCCGCGGCAGAATCGCGTTTCGCCGGTTGTAAAACTGCATGATAAACGTTTGCATTTCTTCTGGTGCCGTGGAAACAACTGGGAACAACCGCTTTTCTCGTTTCATTAACCGGGCCTGCCGAACAAAGAACACCTGAATGGAAAGCCATCCCTTGTCCAAATAAAAATTGAAAATATCACGCGGCGTCTCGTCCGTGCTAATGATTTTTTGCTTTTCAACGGTCACATCAATGTAGTGCAGTTGATCCCGGAGGTCAGCAGCGCGTTCAAACTCAAGCTTTTCAGAAGCAGTCTTCATTTGCTCCTGGAGGTGCTTGATCACGGTCGCAGTATTCCCGTTCAAAAACGACTTAATGTGCTTAATTTGTTCCTCATAGGCTTGCTCAGGAACCTCCTTAAAGCAGGCGCCCAAACATTGGCCCATGTGGTAATACAAACATGGCCGCCCCTGATAACCGGAACAACGCCGCAACGGGTACACCTTTTGAAGGAAATGTAACGTCTCCTCAGCAGCATAAACATTCGGATACGGGCCAAAATAGTAGCCCCCATCCTTTTTAACGTCGCTGGCAATAATCATCCGCGGGTCACGTTCATTTGTGATTTTGATGTATGGGTAACCCGTTCCCCGTTTTAATTTAATGTTGTAATACGGTTGGTGCTTTTGAATCAACGTAATTTCTAATAAAAAGGCTTCTTTATCCGTCGACGTAATGATGGTCTCAAAGTCAACGATGTGAGCCACAAGCTGAGCCGTTTTCCCCTCATGGCTGCTCTTAAAGTACGAGCGGACCCGGTTCTTCAGGTTCTTTGCCTTCCCCACATAAATGATCTGGCCGTTGATGTCCTTCATGAGATAACATCCTGGCATGCCAGGCAGTAACGCTAATTTATGTTCAATGTGTTCTGACGCCACGTTGTCAGCCTCCCTTACCGTAAAATCGTAGTTAAATTATAACGCATGAACGCACGTTCGCAAGCAAAAGCAGTTATGCGCCCACATTTTCTAATCGGCAGACCGTTTCACCTTATTCAAACATGTTGCCAAATAAAAATGATCAATCTCCACTGAGATCGATCATCTAAATACCTGATTTATAAACCAACGCTACTTTGCAGTTTGCGCCCAGAATCGTTCGGCAAGGGTTCGGTAAAATTGGCAACCAAGGAGGTAATCTGCCACCGCGACATGTTCGTTGACCTGATGATCCGTTGCACCATCGGCTGGCCCCACAATGATAATCGGTAAGTGCGCCACCTTGACGTACTCTGAGGCATCCGTGGCACCAGTCCCCGCTGCCAATGCAGCATGGTGGTTAAAGTCCTCGTCTAACACCGTCACCGCTAACTGTGCCAACGCGGTGTCTGCCTGACTCGGTAACGGCAGTTCTGGATATTGATAACTGATTCCTAACGTTGCGCCCGCCGCATTTAGGTCTGCGACGATGTCTTCCAACTCTGCCATTATCTCGTCGTTTGGATAGGCCGGAATCGTCCGAATGTTCCCAGTTAGCCAAGCGCGTGCCGGGACAGAATTAACCTGTTCCCCACCCTGGATCTGACTGATGACGTGGGTTAGGCCACCTAAGACGGGGTCCGTCTTTTGATGGTTATCCATGACCGTTTGAACACGTTCAGCAAACGTCAACAGTGGTGTGATCGCGTTGACCCCCTGGTCAGGACGTGATGAATGGGCGCCCTTCCCCACGGAAGTCACTTTATAATCAATAACGCCCTTATGGGTTACCTTCACGTCAAAACCACTGGGTTCACCAATCACGAGGCCGTCCAGATCATTCGCGAAGCCGGCGGCCGTTAACTGGGCCGCGCCGTATTCACCAGTTTCTTCACCAACCGAAGCCAGTAACCGGATGCGGCCAGGTAACGGTTCACCAGTTGCCAGTAAATCAAGCATGGCCACAACCTGCGCTGCTAACCCCGCCTTCATGTCACTGGCACCTCGCCCGTACACATTACCATCACTTACGGTTCCAGAAAACGGTGGAAAGCGCCAATCTGCTTCGTCACCAGCAGCCACAACATCTTCATGCCCAGAAAAGCCAAGGAGCGGCCCCTTATCGCCAATTGTCACCACTAAATTATCACGCCCTGGTGCATAGGTGACCCGGTCGATCTGAACCGGTGCTCCCGCAAACAGGCCTGCCAGATAATCAGCAACCTGTGCTTCGTGATCATTGACAGAAAGAATTGCAATTAAATCCGTTAAAATTTTTAGTGCTGCCGCTGCTTCCATTTCGAAACCCCCGCCCTATTGTCTAACCGTTATGCTTCTAAGACCTTCGCCAAAAAGTCCTTCGCCCGATCCGTTTTTGGATGATCAAAGAAATCACTTGGCGTTGCTGATTCTTGAATGTACCCGTCGGCCATAAACCACACTTTATCCGCAACGTTTCTGGCAAAGCCCATTTCATGAGTGACCACAACCATCGTCATCCCATCGTGAGCTAGATCCTGCATGACTTTTAAAACTTCTCCGACCATTTCAGGGTCCAGCGCTGAGGTTGGTTCATCAAACAGCATCACCTTTGGGTTCATCGCAAGCGCCCGAGCAATGGCAACCCGTTGTTGTTGTCCGCCAGACAAGCTCGTTGGGTAAGCATCCGCCTTATCAGCCAGTCCCACTTGGTCGAGCAGTTGTTGTGCCGTCGCAGTGGCCGTCGCCTCATCAACGTTTTTTACCTTCATTGGCGCTAACTTGATGTTTTCGATCACCGTTTTATGAGGAAACAGGTTAAAGCTTTGAAACACCATGCCCATGTCTTCCCGGAGTTTATCCAAGTGCTTATCATCCATCTTCGTCAGGTCGTTGCCTTCAAAAAGCACCTCTCCTGACGTGGGTTGATCCAGTAAGTTTAAACACCGTAAAAACGTACTCTTCCCGGCACCAGAAGGGCCGATCAGACAGATCACCTGTCCGTTATGCACCTGTTCGGTGATGTCCTTCAACACTTCGTTTTTAGCAAAGACCTTTTTTAAATGATTGACCGCCAGTACTGGCGTTGTTTCGTTATTCATGTGACATTCTCCCTTCAAAGAACTTCATCAACCGTGACAACCCAAACGTCATAATGAAGTATAAAATCATCGTAATGACCAGTGGCATTACGCCCCGATACGTGTCTGCCTGAACGATCCGCGATTGATAAATCAAATCCTTAACCCCGATGATCGAGACAATTGAGCTTTCCTTGATCAGAGAAACGAATTCGTTCCCCAATGCTGGCCAAATATTCTTCATGGCTTGTGGCAAGATCACGTGGCGCATGGTTAACCCCCGTGAGAGCCCTAATGAGCGGGCTGCTTCCGTTTGACCGATCGGCAGTGAGTTGATCCCTGACCGGATCACTTCGGCAACGTAGGCCCCGGAATTCAGTGAAACAGCGATGATCCCGGAAAGTAGTGCCGGAATGTTCACAACCACACCAAGACCAAAGTAGATGAACAGGATTTGCACCATTAACGGTGTTCCCCGAACGAACTCGATGTAACTAACCGCAATCCCATTGGCAACTTTGTTTTTACTCAACCGCATGAGTGCTAATAACACCCCAAGTAAAAAGCCAAGAACAACGGAGACGGCTGAAATCATTAAGGTATAACCAACTCCGGCAACGAAGAAGTCCTTGTAAGCCCACATGGAGTTGGCCGCCTTCGCAGATTTCGATGTTCCGTTCGACAGGTACTTCCCTGCGTCAGGAAGGTACTGCTTTTGGATCAAATGGTGCGCGTTGATGTCTGCAATGGACTTATTGGCTGAATCAACCATGGATTGTGCGCCCTTTGGAAAGGCAATGGCTGACCCTTGAGCGCCTTCATCCTTAAAGCCGGCATTAATGGCAACCAGCCCCTGAGTGTTTTTCGCATAGGCTTCCGCCGTTGGTTGGTCCAGTGCGATTGCACTGATCTTATTGGTTTGAAGGGCCAAGATGAGGTCGGTATCCTTGTCCATTCCCTTCAACGTTGATTTTGTTGCCTGACCCTTAACCAAGTTGTATTGAATTGAACCTGTTTGGGCCCCAATCGACTGGTTAGCAAGGTCACGGTAGCTCTTGATCTTCTTTGCGTCGGCCTTCTTAATGACAAGGTCTTCACCCGCTTTATAGTACACGTTACTGAAATCAACACTCTTGGCCCGTTTTGGCGTCTTGCTCATCCCAGCAATGACCATGTCGACCTTCCCAGTTTGCAAAGCAACCAGGAGTGAATCAAAGTCCATCCGCTTAATCACTAACTTAACGCCCATATCGTGCGCCACTTTTTTAGCGATATCGATGTCCATCCCCACAACTTCTGACTTACCATTGACGTTCTTGGTAAACTCATAGGGCGGGAAATCTGGACTGGTTCCAACGACCAGTTCCCCCTTTGCCTTGACGTCACTCAAATAATGATCCGTAGCGGTCGTTTCGGCATGGCTGGTCGTGTGTGTCAAGCCAAGCGTTACCAATACGGTAAGAACTAATAATAGCCAACTGACGGTTTTTTTCATCTTGTTCTCCCCTTATCTCTTTAACAATGTAAATGAGTATACGATTGTTTGAAATAATATGCAAGAAATATTTAAAATAAGTTTGTTTTATTCATATAAAGTGATTAAAATACCGTGTTTTTGCATATAAATTGCGAAATTTCCGTTTTCGGTCAATTTCTGCTACAATTACCGCAGTTGATAAAGGGAAAGGAGGCGCACTCATGGGCTTAACCTATAAACGCCAAGATGATCTCGATAAGTTGTTTGATCAATTCGCGATTGAACCAGATGATCTGAAGGATCCTAGCAAAACACCGCTTAAACGTGAACACATCAAGGATGAGACGCCAAAAAAGGCCACCAAGTCTGACGAGCAAACAAATAACCAATAAAATAGCACAAAAAAACTCGGGTGATCATTCACCTGAGTTTTTTTGTGCTATTCCCACTTGGCGTGCTGCGGGTCTGGGTAGCGTTCATTTAATTCATCGAGATTCTGTTTAGCAACAGCTTCAAAATCGATGTTTGCCCATTCAGCAATCTGAGATAGATACCATAGCGTATCGCCCAGTTCATGGGTCAACTTTTCTTTATCGAGCGGTCGGCCCTGGAATGTATAGCGTTGCACCAAATCAACAACCTGGCCCGCCTCGTTAGCAACCCCCAAGGTGATGT
Source organism: Furfurilactobacillus entadae (assembly GCF_045862745.1). Classification (NCBI taxonomy): domain Bacteria; kingdom Bacillati; phylum Bacillota; class Bacilli; order Lactobacillales; family Lactobacillaceae; genus Furfurilactobacillus; species Furfurilactobacillus entadae. The sequence continues at coordinate 18,462 of NZ_BQXN01000003.1, forward strand.
TTGTTAAGACCTGTTCGTTACCAAACAACGTGCGTTTGGCTTCCTTTTGATACTCGTTAAATTCCATGGTTCCTACTTCCCTTCATTCAACCCCGACTGCTGTTCTAACCATTGCCAAACAGCGTCCTTCCCCTGTTTGGTTTCAGAAGAAAACTGAATGTATGGTTCATCCGGTGCCATGTTAAGGCCCTTGCGGATCCGGCTCTCCGCTTGATTCCATTTTCCGCGCGCAATTTTATCAGACTTCGTTGCGACAACCAGCAACGGGATGTCGTAATAGGCCAACCATTCGTGCATGCTGATGTCATCATCTGATGGCTCATGGCGTGCATCAATCAATTGAACGACACCGCGTAGCTGAGGCCGGGAGGTCAAATAGGTTTCGATCATTTGACCAAACTCTTCCCGCGCCTTTTTTGACACCTTCGCAAACCCATAACCAGGAACATCCACGAAGAACAGTTGATTTTCCACTTTATAAAAATTAAGTGTTTGTGTCTTCCCTGGCTGACTTGATGTGCGTGCATACGCCTTTCGGTTAATCAGCGTGTTGATCAGGGATGACTTCCCCACGTTTGACCGTCCTGCCAACGCAATTTCCGGCAGATCCCCATCTGGATACTGCTTTGGTGCCACGGCACTAATGGTTAATTTAACCTCATGCACTTCCATGCCGACAACCTCCTCGATTTCAATGCTTCTATCATAGCATAGCCGCCACTAAATTAGCGGTTCACTTCACTAACATTTTTCTAATCATCACAAGATTCCCTCAACATAAGCATCATCATGATCACCCGTTATGCGCCATGTCGCAATTTTTCAAACAGATCCAGCCACAAAAAAACGGCCACAAATTCCGTGGCCGTTTTTTGAATTCATTAATGCTCGATCCGTTTATGATGCTTTTTCAGTTTTTAAAATTAACTCAGGTTCGGCGTTTGACGTAACCGTCTCCTTAGTAATAACAACCTTTTCAACATCATCACGGCTTGGCAAATCAAACATGATATCACGCATGACTTCTTCCATGATGGACCGTAATCCACGAGCACCAGTATCTCTGGCAATCGCTTTTTTCGCCATTTCACGTAACGCAGGCCGCGTGAAGTCAAGTTTCACATCATCCAACCCAATCAGCTTCGTGTACTGTTTAACCAGTGCATTCTTTGGTTCGGTTAAAATCCGAACAAGATCGGATTCGTCCAACTTTTCCAACGCGGTTAAAATTGGTAACCGGCCGATAAATTCAGGGATTAACCCAAATTCTAAGAGGTCTTCTGGAATCACGTGTTGCATGATGTCCTTATCGGTCATTTCAGCAACGTTTGGTTGATTGACAGAATCTGTACCAAAACCAATGGTCTTTTCACCCATCCGGTTCTTAACGATGGTTTCAATGCCATCAAACGCACCACCAACGATAAACAGCACATTGGTTGTATCAATCTGAATGAACTCTTGCTGTGGATGTTTCCGACCGCCCTGCGGTGGCACATTCGCAATCGTTCCTTCGAGGATCTTCAGCAGCGCTTGTTGGACCCCTTCACCAGACACGTCACGCGTAATTGACACGTTTTCGCTCTTCTTAGCAATCTTATCGATTTCATCAATGTACACAATTCCGTGTTCAGCACGTTCAACATCGTAATCGGCGTTTTGTAACAGCTTCAATAAAATGTTTTCAACGTCTTCACCAACGTAACCAGCTTCAGTCAACGTGGTTGCATCGGCGATTGCGAATGGAACATTCAAGATCTTTGCTAAACTCTGGGCCAAGTATGTCTTCCCAGAACCAGTTGGGCCAATGATGCTGATATTACTCTTTTGCAATTCAGCATCGTTGTCATCGTCAGTTGTGGCCGATAAGTCGTTGATTCGTTTGTAGTGGTTATAAACGGCCACTGACAGCGTCCGTTTTGCTTCACTTTGACCAATGACGTACTGGTCCAACGTCTTAACGATTTCCGCTGGTGTTGGTACATCTAGGACTTGACTAGCCGTATCTTCAGCAAATTCTTCATCAATGATTTCTTTACAGAGGTCGATACATTCATTACAAATGTATACGCCAGGGCCCGCCACAATCTTCTTCACCTGATCTTGTGACTTTCCACAAAAAGAACAGGTTACAGGGCCATTTGGATCTGTCTCATCTATCATTAGCACCCTCACTCTCTTTACTCAATTGATCCTCGCGCGGCGAGGATTTAGACTACGAATATCATAGCAGGTTTCTAAATAAAGCCCTAATGACTTGCTTAGTCCCGCCTCAATTAATTCCGGAGGCTATTGTAACACGCACCGCGCAATTATGCTTGGGTCAAAACTTGACCGATAAAAAATGAGCCACCATCGCTGGTCACTCATTTTTCAAACCGTTAATTAAAAAATGTGACTACTTTTCGTCACTCTTTTTAGTTGATTTCTTTGCTTCTTGCTTAGCATTGTCAGCAATCAGGTCAACGGCCTTCTTGATGGCGATGTCATGCTTCAACATGTCGTCAGTCAAAGCTGAACGAACAGCTGATTCTTCCATGTTGTATTGACCAGCCAAGTTTTTAACTTCAGCATCAACGTCTTCATCCGTTGCAGCCAAGTTTTCAGCATCAACGATGGCTTCCAGAACAAGGTTTGTCTTAACGCGACGTTCTGCGTCAGGAGCAAATTGCTTGTGTAAGTCGTCTTCCGTCGTCCCAGTGATCTGGTAGTACGTTTCAGGGTTGATCCCTTGTTGAGCCATTTGAGCCAAGTATTGGTCCATCTGACGGTGAATGTCTTCATCAACCATGGCTGCAGGAATGTCACCACCAACGACTTCAGCGTTGTCAACAGCAGCGTTAATCGCAGCGTCTTCAACAGCATCATGAGCAGCCGTCTTCTTTTCTTCCTTCAAACGGTCTTTTGTCTTGGCTTGTAATTCTTCAAGACTGTCAACATCTTCGTCAACGTCCTTGGCGAATTCATCGTCCATTTCAGGCAGTTCCTTAGTCTTTACTTCGTGGATCTTAACATCAAAGATGGCTTCCTTACCAGCTAAATCACTAGCTTGGTAGTCCTTAGGGAACGTAACGTTAACTTGAACGTCTTCATCCGCCTTGTGACCAACCAACTGATCTTCAAAACCAGGAATAAAGGAGTTAGAACCCAATTCCAAACTGTAGTTATCAGCCTTACCACCATCAAAGTGGTTACCGTCAACAGAACCATCAAAATCGATAACAACTGTGTCACCGTTTTCAGCAGCCTTGTCTTCTTTAAGAACCAATTCAGCTTGTTGTTCACGCATCTTTTCAAGTTCTTCAGTAACTTGCTTTGCTGTAACTGTTGTTGATTGCTTAGGAACTGAAACACCCTTGTAGTCGCCCAACTTGATTTCTGGGGCAAGCGTTACAACGGCCTTCAAAACCCAGTCAGAGCCCTTTTCCATGCTCTTAACGTCGATTTGTGGTTGATCAACTGGTGTAATGCCAGCTTCTTCAACGGCCTTTGAGTAGGCTTCTGGTAACACGATGTTCAACGCATCGTTATACAATGATTCCTCACCGTACATCTGGTTAAAGATAGCACGGGGAACCTTGCCCTTACGGAAACCAGGGATGTTCAGTTGTTTCCGAGTGTTAGTGAAGGCTTGATCCATACCTTGTTGGATCGTTTCGTTAGCGATTGAGAATGTCAATTCGCCTTGGTTGCCTTCTTTTTTAGCAAATTCTGCTTTAGCGACCATTTAAAAATTCCTCCAGTTGAAGTCACGCTGTTCACGCACTTCTGTTAAATTGCATACGTTTAACAGTTTAACGTATGCCTGTCCGAAAGTAAATAAACACGGGGAAAAAGTCTTCCACCTGCCCGGATTGATTTACTTTTGGTAAATAAAAAGTGCTTGACCAAAATGGCCAAGCACTCGTGATTGCTATCTCAGGCAACCACTAATTTAGCCAAGGCTAAAATTAGTCGTCGATTTCTGAAACAACACCGGCACCAACAGTGTGTCCACCTTCACGAACAGTGAACTTAGTACCCTTTTCAATGGCAGCTGGTTCGATCAGTTCAACAGTGAACGTTACGTTATCACCAGGCATAACCATTTCTACGCCATCAGGCAATTCAATAACACCAGTGATATCAGTGGTGTGGAAGTAGAATTGTGGACGGTAGTTTGAGAAGAATGGTGTATGACGACCACCTTCGTCCTTTGATAAGATGTAGACTTCACCCTTGAACTTCTTGTGCGTCTGGATTGAACCAGGTGCAGCAAGAACTTGTCCACGGACAACTTGGTCGCGGTCAATCCCACGAAGCAAGGCACCGATGTTGTCACCGGCTTCACCTAAGTCAAGTGTCTTACGGAACATTTCAAGACCAGTAACCGTTGTCTTTTGGATGTCTTCCTTCAAACCAACGATTGAAACTTCGTCCCCAACCTTAACAGTCCCACGGTCGATACGACCTGAAGCAACAGTACCACGACCAGTGATCGTAAATACGTCTTCAACAGGCATCAAGAAAGGCTTGTCAGTGTCACGGTCTGGTGTTGGGATGTATTCATCAACAACGTCCATCAAGTGCAAGATAACCTTTTCTTGTTCTTCGTCGCCTTCAAGAGCCTTCAAAGCTGAACCGCGCAGAACTGGAATATCGTCACCAGGGAAATCGTATTCAGAAAGTAATTCCCGAACTTCCATTTCAACCAGGTCAACCAATTCGTCATCGTCAACTAAGTCAGTCTTGTTCAAGAACACAACGATGTAGTTAACACCAACTTGGCGAGCTAACAGAATGTGTTCACGTGTTTGTGGCATTGGACCATCAGTAGCGGCAACAACCAAGATTGCACCGTCCATCTGAGCAGCACCAGTGATCATGTTCTTAACGTAGTCCGCGTGTCCTGGGGCGTCGATATGAGCATAATGACGCTTTTCAGTTTCGTATTCAACGTGGGCAGTGTTGATCGTAATTCCACGTTCACGTTCTTCAGGGGCAGCATCGATTGAAGAATAATCTTGTTCCTTAGCCAAACCCTTGGCTGCCAATACCTTAGTAATAGCAGCAGTTAAAGTAGTCTTCCCATGGTCAACGTGGCCGATAGTACCAATGTTGACGTGGGGCTTAGTTCTTTCATAATGTTCTTTAGCCAAAATGAAAACCTCCAGTGTGTGATAGAAGAATGTCAGGTGCGCCCTGACAAATCTTTATAAAATAGTATACTACATCCCTAGTTGATAACAAAGTGAAAAACATTGATTTTTCACTGTTTCAGCCCAAGAATCCTTAAGTATTATATATACTGCTCGTTTGTTTGTAAACACATAACCCCGAAAATTTTGCATCAGCTTAATGAAATCGACATAAGTAACGGGATTTAATCATCATTAGCAACAAGTTCAGCGGTCAATTGTTCCAGGCGTCGTTGCCAGTTTGAAACACTTTCACTGACCGTTTGATCATCGCCACGATAAATTTCAATTAAACCTGTGACCCACTCATCAGGATCTGTGACAACGTCGTTTAGGCGTGGATAAACAAGCGTTAACTGTAACCGGACCTCTTGCGTTAATAATGTTTCAGCAACAGGATCTTCATCAACCAATCGATCCTGCAACTTTTTTTGGACTTGCTGATAGATGGCGTCATCGTCCAGCGGTGTTAGCTGCGCTGGCACCACTTCATGCGTTTTTTCATCAAGCCAGCGATAAGAAACTGGCTCATCAAGTTGAACGCGCTGGAGCACTTCTAAAATGCTGGCACGATATAACGGGTGCAGGTACGGATCAAGGAGTAAAAACTTTGCCCCCGTTTCGAACTCCGCTAACGGTAATTTCATCGCCGCTTGAAACCGGTGTTGTTGTTCTAAGACTGAATCATCGCTCATGTGATAGAAGTGTTTAGCGACTGTCTTTATTGTGGCCGCCGTTTCGGTCCGGGCCGCTTGTTCAGCCCCTTCGATCAAGGTTTCACTTTCGATCCTTAACGTTGGTTCATGAATCCCTGCTGTAACCTCATGCGCCAAAATAAAGTCGTGCACACGAAGCAACAGCGTTAGCAAAAATCGCCAATCGGCCGCGGTCCCTAAATAACTATTTAAAAATTCTCCGGCATACATCCGCGCTCGTGAATATTCTTCGTGCATGTACAGTGCCTGAACCAGCAAGTGGTTCACCTCAGGCAACTGCACTTCTTCATATAATTTTTCTAACAAAGAAGCCGCCTGCGCGTAATCTTCGTCATTAAACGCTTGTTTAGCGTTGGCGACAATTTCACGTTGGCGACTGGTCAATGCGTCTTCCGACATTTGCTGTTACTCCTGTTCAGTTGACTTCTTTGTGCCTCGTTTTGCGCGGCCATGGTGGGCGTGCTGATTAACTTCCATGATGACCGGTAAAATCACTGGATGGCGCTTCGTTTGGTCAAATAGATAACGACCAAGCTGTTCGCGAACATCTTGCTTCAAGTGGCCCCAATCAAATTCCTTGTTATCCAAGTTGTTTTGAACGGCCTTTGTCACTAATTCGCTTGCTTCATGCATCAGGTCGCGGTTGGCCTTCACGTAAACAAAGCCACGTGACGTGATCTTTGGCTGCGCTACGATCCGTTTTTTCTTCCGATCAATGGTCACAACCGCGATAAAAATCCCGTCTTCCGAAAGAATTTTCCGGTCACGGAGCACAATGTTTCCGATGTCACCCACACCGATACCGTCAATCATGGTATTTCCGACTTCAACACTTTCTGCAAGGTGCATTGGCGTTTCACCATCGTAAACCAGTGAGTCGCCCCGCTGCGTTAAGAAAATGTGGTCAGCAGGAATCCCTGTTTCCATGGCTAATTTAGCGTGCCGGTTTAAGACCCGGTATTCCCCCTGAATGGGAACTAAGTATTCAGGGTGCATAAAGTTCAACATTAACTGCAAATCGGCTGGGGTCCCGTGACCTGAAGATGGTAAATTGTCAGAAATGGCCTCAACGTGCGCACCCGTCCGGAAAATGAGGTCCCGTGTCTTTGCCATCGTCGTTTCCATCGCATGTGATGGGGTCGTTGTAATGAAGACAAAATCGCCTTCGCCAATCTTCACTTGACGATCTTCACCAGTTGCCATCCGCTGCAACGCCTTGATTGGTTCACCCATCCGCCCCGTCTCCAAAATGACGGTTTGTTCTGGTGCAAGGCTATCCATGTTCTTTGGGTTAACCAACAGATCTGGCGTTGGTAATTCTAGCCGACCGAGTCGCATGGCCGTCCGAACAATTTTTTCCAAATCATGGCCCATCAACACAACCTTGCGTTCTGTCGCTGCGGCTGCGTCAAAAATCTGTTGAATCCGTAAAATGTTTGAGGCAACACTCGCCACGATGATGCGGCCATGATGGCCTGCAAACTTATCATGAACTAAAGTTTCAATGGCGTTTTCTGTGGCCGCCTGCCCGTAAATCTCGGCACCAGCTGAGTCACTTAATAACGCCACAACACCGTTTTTCCCAATTTCACCCAATCGCGCAAGATCTGTTTGGTAATACGGTGCAGCCGTTTGATCGAACTTAAAGTCCCCTGTGTAAACCACTTGTCCCAGCGGCGTTTTCACAACGATCCCTAATGATTCAGGAATGCTATGGGTTGTCTTGAAAAAGGACACGGTTTCTAGTCCAAAGTCGATTTCTGTATCAGCATCCACAATGTGGAAATCAGTAAACTTCTTCGACTGAGGATCGTTTTCAACGTTTAGCTTAGCCAGTTCAATGGTTAACTTGGACCCAAAAACGGGCACGTTAAACTCACTGACAAAGTATGGTAATGCGCCAATGGCATCCGCATGACCATGGGTTAAAAAGACCCCCACAATCTGGTCTGCGTGTTCACGCAAGTATGTCCAGTCAGGAATAACGACATCGATCCCTAACAATTCATTTTCTGGGTACTTTAGCCCACAATCGAGGATAAAAATATCCTCATTAACTTCCAATGCGTACATGTTTTTACCGTTTTCGCGAACACCACCAAACGGCATAATTCTAATTTGATCACTCACGTTGTTCACCTCATAATAGTATGGACAAAGTGATCTCGCCATGTTTCTTCGGTTTATCTATAGTGTAAACGCTGGTTAATCCGGGATTTACAGTACGTAAACAGCCTCACGTCGCTATTGAACAGTTGGACGTGTCTAACGGAGCGGCAACTCCACAAAACATTGGTGATCACTTTGAAAATTTTGTCTGGATAATCAATTAGTGTTAGCTTAGCATACTCACCGGTAAAAACCAATCACAGCGCCACGCCCCTGCTAAGGAAACGCAAAAAGGACGGCTCCCAAACGGGAACCGTCCTTCTTCACACACTTCGGTCGATCTGTGATTACCGACGAAGACCTAACTTTTGGATCAACGTCCGGTAACGTTCAATATCCGTGTCACGCAGGTAACGCAGTAAGTTACGACGGTGACCAATCTTCTTCAACAAACCACGTTGTGAGTGGTAGTCGTGAGTGTGCACTTGCAAGTGCGCGTTCAATTGGTTGATGTCAGCAGTCAAAACTGCGATTTGAACTTCAGCAGAACCCGTGTCACCTTCGTGACGAGCGTATTCTGTCATAATTTGGTTCTTTTCTGCTTGTGTAATAGCCATGGATAATATCCACCTTTCGATTTTTGTCACCACATACCGAGTCGTCGCCAAGTGGTGGCAAGCGACTAAGTAAGGGTCGTGCATTAGCACTTGTCCTAGTTTAGCCAACTGATATCGCAATTGCAAGACAAAACGGTCCTTTTATAACCAATTGGGGGTCAAGTAAATTTCCTTGACGCGTCTTGATTTAATTATTGCAAAGCTTCGCGCCCTCTTGTATAATGATGACTGTTGAAATTTGTTTGACATGGGTCAGACGCTTCGGAGGTGAAATTAATGCCAGTTACTAAATCAGCCATTGCGCGTGTGAAGACTAACGAAATCGCTAATGCACGTCGTGTTGCTCAATTGAGCGAAGAACGGACTGCAGTTAAAAAGTTTGAAAAGGCCGTTACTGCAGGTGCAGACAACCTTGAAGACTTGTACCGTTCAGCTAGTGCAGCGATCGACCACGCCTACTCAAAGGGTTTGATCAAGAAGAACAAGGCCTCACGTGACAAGTCACGTCTTGCTGCTCGTTTAGCTAAATAAGCATTCAAGCAACGTCATTTCTTTGGAAATGACGTTTTTCTTTTGTTAAAAAGCGTGTGTTAAGTTCCGCTTTGAACCACATGCACAAAAAAAAAAGCGACTGTTCACCCAAACTTTTCTGGGCAAACAGTCGCTTTTTTTGGTATTTGTCTTTTTACGCTGCCTGATTTGTAAATTTCAGCATAAACAGATTAAACAGTAGCTCTGGATCCTGCCGGCTTTGCTTCAACTGGGTCTCGATGTTAATTAACCCAAGAAACGCCCGACTGAGATCACGCTGAGAAAATTGATGGTTGCTTTGCATTGCCAACTTGACCCGGTACGGATGCACCTTTAGTTGGCCCGCTAACGTTCCCTGACTGAGTCCCCGACTAGCTAACACCTTTACCTGCAAGAGTAGCCGGAATTGACTCACGAGAACGGCATTGATACGTAATGGTTCCTCCCCCGTTGCCAGCAAATCATGATACAGCATGACCGCTGTTGAAACCTGGCGCTTCAACACCGCCGTCACAAGGTCAAAAACATTGTCTGCCAATGATTGGGGAACCAACCCGCTTACTGCTTCACGGTCGATCACCTTACTTTGAACCGCAAAGAGCTCCAGCTTGGTCAAGTTACTCATCATTAACGATAAATCCGCATTCGTTCGCTGAACCAGTAAGTTGAGCGCGTCATCCGCCAATTGGTATTGATCTGTTGCCGCCTGATCAATCACTGCTTGGCGGGCCGCTTGTTCCGTGAGCGGAGCCGTTTCGATCGTAACGGCAGCTTTTTTCAAAACTTTCACGATTTTTTTACGCCCGTCCAGTTTTTCATACGGGGCCATTATTACAAAAATAGTCGTTGGCTCTGGATGTTGAATGTAATGTAGTAACGCATCTAAATCATGATCCACCTTGCTCCGGCTTGTTTCGCCGGTTAAAAAACCGGGCTTATCGATCAGTACCAGCCGGTGATCACCGAAAAACGGCATCGACATCGCATCATCTAATGCAACCGCAACTGGGGTTTGCTCCATATCATAACTGCCGACGTTCATTTCAGCTTGCTCAGCCGGAATCACCGCCTTAAACGCATCCCGAACTTCGTTTAGTAAGTAATTTTCCGTTCCTAACACAAGATACAGTGGTTGCTTATCGCCGTTTAGTAACGCCTTTTTTAATGCCTGAACATCCATCTATTTTCACCACTCCTTACCTAATTTGCTTACGGCGATCCTGCCTGTGGTGTCGTCACTGGTAGCATTGTTTGCCAGTGACCCACCCGTTCCCACCATAAATATGTATAACTGATCATACCAACATCTGCCGTACTAACCGCTGTAACATGATGATTGGCGAGTGTCATTAGCGTTTGTGCTTTGGGATGACCATACCGATTTTTTCGTCCTGCAGAAATTATACCGAACTTTGGCCGCACATGGGTAATAAATTCAGGATCGCTTGCGGTATCGCTACCATGATGCCCCACTTTAAGGACATCCGTTTGAAGGGTTGGGTACTGTTCGATCACCTGACGTTCACCAGCGCGATCCAGGTCGCCCATAAACAGAAAGCGGGTTCCTTGTTGGATCGTTCCTAAAACCACCGAATCTGCATTTTCACCAGTCCCTGCATGAAAGGGATGATACACGGTAAACGGAAAATTCGGAATGTGTTGCCCTGCCGTCAGTTCAAGCACTGTCGTTCGACCGAGATACGGGGCAATTTTTGTTTGAAAGCCACGCGACATGCGCATGCCGGCCGGAATTGTTAGCCGTTTGACCCGCATTTGTTGTAACAGCACGCCAACATCGCCGATATGGTCTGCATCTTGATGACTACAATTAACGTCATCAATCGTGGTAATCCCCCGACTGTGAAGGTAATTAACCGTCACCCGTGTCACCGTCGCAGAACCGGTTTCACTTTGGGCCCACTGAGGCTTTCGAAATGTCAGGTGCCCGCCGGTATCAATGAGTGATACGTGCCGATTAAACGGCGTCCGAACTAAAACGCTATCGCCCTGCCCGATATCAAGAAAACTCACTTCGCCATCCAGCGGATAGTGCAATGCAACCATTCCTAACCCGTAGCAACAACATAATAACCGTAAATATCGGCGCCGCCCCCGCCACGTTGTTTGGTCAACCAGTATCAGTGTTAGTAGTAAGCATAGCCAGGTCAGGATTGTTGGCCATCGACCGATCGTCAATAGTCCTGGCAGACTCCCTAGCCAGTTTGTTAATGCACCAAACCACGTTAGTCCAGTGTTACATCCTTGCGCAATTAGTGGCCACCACGTGCCCACCCCAACACCAATCAACACTAGCGGAAAAACAACGTAGCTAAAGACCGGAATCAATAAGAAGTTAGCCGGTGTACTCAGGACGTGAATTTGAAAAAGACTGTGCAGTAATAGCGGTAAACTTGCTAAGTTCATGAGCCACGTCTGCCACCATCTTTTTGTGCCCGAACATAAAGCAAGATAAACGCGAGCAGATAGCTCAATTGGCCACCGAGCGTCGTCAAGACTAGTGGTTGGAATAATAACCCACCAATTAACGACCACGACCATGCCGTCAACCCACTCACTGAGCTGTTTGGCCACCGCTGTTGCACAAAGGGCATCAAGACGCTCAATTCACCAATTAGTACCGCCCGAACTAATGTGCTGGCACCGCCCGCGACCACCACGTAGCCGGGCAATAAGGCCGCTAAAATAAGGTTTGTTGTTTCCCGCGTCACACCAGCTAAGGTAAGTAATAGCCGGCACAGTCCGAGTAAGTACACCACGTGCATTCCTGAAATACTAAAGAGGTGAACCAATCCAAGTTCTTTGATTCCTGGTTGTACCTCGTAAAATGATTGTGCAGTGGCCCCCAACAGTAAATTATCCGCATCCATTCTCAATGTTAGTGGTAACCGTTCAAACCGTTGGAGCAGTTGTGCCCGCAAAATATGGGGCCGATCACTGAGCCACTGCCACGGTGAACCGTGATTATCATCATTGACGGTCCATTTTGTGATCCGAAGCTGGTCATGCACTCCTTTGCTTTGCAGCCATTGCCGCCCGTCAAACTGATTTTTGTTCCGCGGACCGGCAACGAGTTGATTGGTCCCAGTGACTGTCCACACAGTCGGTCGTCGTAACCGGGTCATTTTTTGCGCCTGTCCCGCTGACGATAACCGACCAAAAAGTTGAATAACGTGGCCAGTGGCCGTTCTGCCAAGTGCTTTCAACTGGTCACCGCTTACCTGAACACTATCCGGCTGAACACGGACTTGTACCTGACGAACCTGTTCAGTACACCACTGTTGTGCATGGTAGTGATGGTTGCACCACACAAACCACCCTGTCCCGAAACTTCCCACGATAAAAAGCCAAATGACTTGTTTACCTGGATGCCCCAAGAAACAGCACCGAACGCATAAATACACGCACCCGGCAAAGCACCACCACGAATGGAGAAAAACAAGGCCACTCAATAACCCCAATAGAATGGCTAAGAAAATCAGCGGTGGCCGCCGCACTATTGTTCAGTTGGTGCTTTTGTGGCATCGGATTGCAAGAAATCACTGACATGAAAATCAGTCAGGCCGTCCTCAGGTAATCGAACCTGAGTCACTTCAATTTGTTTTAAAGCCACCAGGTGCATTGCGTACGGATCATTATGGTAGTTCCGTAAGTAGTTAATTTTTGTAATGCCAGCCTGAAGCAGCATCTTGGTGCACTGTAGACACGGAAAATCCGTCACGTAAATTTCTGCCCCAGCCGTTGCGATCCCAAACTTGGCGCACTGCAAGACCGCATTCATTTCAGCGTGAATGGTTCGTAGACAGTGACCGTCAACTAAATAATCCCCCACATCCACACAATGATCATCACCGGACACCGATCCATTATAGCCACCCACAATGACCCGTTTATCACGCACTAAGACCGCGCCAACGGAAAGGCGCTGACAGGTGCTTCGACTTGCTAATAGCACCGCCTGCATCATGAAATACTGATCCCATGGAACCCGCTTTGTTGCTGTCATTTCGTTAGCCTCCTCTTTTGGTTGCATTAAGCCTAAGCCATTCTGTAGTTTACGACAAGCACAAATGTGGTTTTAACGTTTGAACCGTCTTTGCCCCAAACCCTGGCACCTTCGTCAGGTCGTCCAGTGTTTTAAACTCACCGTGTGCTGTTCGATAATCAATAATTTTCTGAGCCTTTTTCTCACCCACACCGGTTAACCCCGTCAGTTGATCCTTCGTTGCACGATTCAAATTCAGCGGCGCCGCACCACCATTACCGGATTCCTGCATTGGCACCGTACTGGTTGTTCCCGCGTTCGCCGTCTCATTCGCCGCGGTTGCTAAATCCGTCGGCACCGTTTCACCCTGCATTGGGACATAGATAACCAGCTGATCCGCAACACGTTGCGCTTGGTTCACCCGATTGATGTCCGCGTCGTGGCGAAAGCCCCCTGCCTGTGCAATCACATCAACGATCCGTTGTTGCGCCGCTAAATGAATGACTCCCGGATGATTCACCGCGCCCTTCACCTCAACCGCAACGGTTGTCGCTGCTGGTTGAGGTGAGCGGTGAGAAGACTCATTTACTGCTTGGTGCATTGACGTTGCCTTTGGCCGTGACGCAGCCGTCGCCGTTAACGCCGGCTGCGTCACCGCCCCCATTTTAACCGTCATTATCGTTCCAACGATTCCAACAACAATGAGTGTTGTTAAGCCACCCAGTAACCACCACCGGTAGTCACGCCAAGCTGTTTTAAGTGCCCCTTGCCAATCCATCATCTTGTCCGCTCCTTCCATCTTTCAGTCCCATACACCGACATACGGAAATAAACGCACTTTGTTTTTTTAAAACAATAAAAAACGCACGGCCTGCGACCATGCGTTTTGTCCTTAGCTTATCACTGATTAGTGGTGTGTTTGTAAGTAATGAACAGCGTCTTTAAAGGAACTCACCGGAACCACTTTCATCCCAGGGGCATACTTTTTCGCCGTCTTCTTTGCTAACTGATAGTTCGTCATGTGATCCGGTTCGTACTTCAGCAGCGCTTTTGTTGGCTTAACGTACGGCGCGAAGAACACCGTTGCGCCGGCATTATGAGCGGCCACGATTTTTTTATCGATCCCGCCAATTTCACCAACAGAACCATCGGCACCGATAGTCCCCGTTCCAGCAATTTTTCGACCATGCCGTAAGTTTTCATTAGTCAGTTGTTGGTAAATCTGAAGACTAAACATCAGTCCACCAGAAGGGCCACCAATTTCACCCGGATTCACTTCTACTGGAACCTTAGTAGTGACCTTGACGTTATCAGTCAGGGTGATCCCAATGCCTGAACGACCACCAGGCAACTTAATGAGTTGCTCCCGTGCCGTCTTTGTTTTGCCATTATGCACGTAGGTCACGGTCACCTTGTCCGTTGGTTTCCGGTTAGCCAGGGCCTTTTGGTAGCCGCTGGCAGAATCATAGTGCACGCCATCAACCTTTGTCACCGTATCGCCCACACTAATTTGCTTCTTAAAGTGCGAAGACTTCGCCACATCCAATACATAAATCCCTAAATATTTTTTGGTGTACGAAGCCCCAGCCGTCTTATAGGCCGTTGCAATTGCTTCGTTAATGGCACTCTGCATGTAAAAGGACTGCACCTTGTCATAGGTTGCACCGCTTTGGCCACCCGTGACATCCGCTGCGTCTTCAATGCTTGCGTGCGGGTCAGCATGCGCCCACAACCAGCTTAACGGCGTTGCCCGTTGCAAATAGACAGAGGTAATCATGAATTTACCCGCTCGTTTATCCGGTCGTGTTGGCATATCCACAAAGTTCTGTAGGTTATCCGCAGTCCCCGGTGTTTCGATGTACGTATTAAGTGGGACAAATCGTAATCCTAATAAGACAAGAATTGTGATGGCACCACCCAGCCACCAGCCAAAACGTCGCTTCTTCATTCAATTACCTCGATTAACATCCATTGTTTATTGCTTATTTTTTTGTTGAAGTCGTGCTAACACTACTGGTGGAACAAATGCGGACACGTCCCCACCAAAATGGGCGATTTCTTTTAAAATACTTGAAGAAATCTGGGCATTCTCTGGTTTAGCAAGCAAAAACACCGATTCAACGTCCCGGGCCAACGTGCTGTTCATGTTGGCAATGTCCCGTTCAAAATTGAAGTCCTGCTCATTTCGAAGCCCGCGAATCAGAAACTGCGCGTGTTGTGCGTGGGCAAATTCAATGGTTAACCCGTCGATTGCCTTCACCTGAACGTTTGCTAAATCAGCGGTAACATCGGCAATCATTGCTTGCTTCTCCGCTAAGTCAAACAACGGTCGTTTTCCCGTATTGGTCGCCACCGCCACGATCACCTGATCAAACAGCTGACTACTCCGCTGAATGATGTCTAAATGACCGTTTGTTAGCGGGTCAAAGCTACCAGGAAAAATTGCAATTCGTTCACTCATGCGGGGGCCTCCGTTTCTGTGTGGAATTCGTAAACCATCACATCCGTAATCCCGTAATCCTTATGGTGGGTTTGTGTAAACCCAGCAAACTGCTCTGGAAGACCAGCGTTCTGATCCGTTTCAGCAATCACCGTTGCCCCATCGTTTAGTAACCCGTGTTCGGCCATAAACGTGAGGTTAGCAATGATCTTCTGCTTTGCATACGGCGGATCCAGCAAGATTAAGTCAAAGGGCTGACCATCACTTGCTAGCCGGCCCAAAACAGCCTCAGAATCGCCCTTGATCACCGTAAAGCGTTCCGGCGCCTTGGTTACCGCAATGTTCTCACGAATCGTTTTAACGGCCTGATATTGGCGATCTACCAAAACTGCTTCATCAATTCCCCGAGAAACAGCTTCAATCGCTAATCCACCGGAACCAGCAAACAAATCAAGTGCCCGGCCCCCATCAAAATATGGGCCGATCATGCTAAACATAGCTTCCTTGACCTTATCTGTTGTTGGCCGGGTCAGTGTCCCCGGCACCGCACTCAACGGTCGGCCACCGAAGTCTCCTGCAACAATTCTCATGAGTCCGCCTCCGTCTGATCATCAGCATCGGCCGCTCCATCATTTTCTGTATGGGTCACAAAATTGGCGTTAACCCCGTGACCAACAAACGGATCAATCACCGGTCGTTCACTCACCATGACCCGCCGCACAAACGACAACTTATTAATGGCTTGCCGATTTTGTTCGATCTGATCTGCGTCCATGTAGATCACAGCATAATGCAGCTTTTTCGAAACGTAGTCAATGTCACCAAAACGACGAAGCTGCCGGACTTGGCGCAGATTACGGACATAGACACTTAGCGCCTGCCGTGGTTGGAGCGTCAATGCCGTTGGTTCATGATCAACAAAGGCATTTGCTAACTCAGCCCGCACAACTGTTTCCGGTTGCGCCACGGGTGCCGCTGCACTAACCGCTTGTGTCTTTGCTGGTTGTGATGTGGCGGCTTGATTATCAGCCGCCTGTGAGGCAACCGGTTGACTCGCGACATCACGGTCGCCCGTCGGTTTCTTATGCCGACGCCGCGGTCGCCGACTGTTAGTTGGTTTTTGTGTTGTCACTTCGCGGTTAGTTTCTGGCGTTGCTTCTTTCGACCGTGGTCGATGAGACCGGTGCCGCCGTGGTCGCTTTACTACGGGCTTTTTTGCCGTTGTTTCTTGTTGTTCGCTCACTGGAAAACCCCCTTGATTTTATTGATCATCACGTTGGTGGTCACTTAGTCGTAGCCGTTTTTGCCGGGCCGAAATGTTCATCAAAATCCCCATACACATGGATAACATCAGCATTGATGAACCACCATAACTAACAAATGGGAGCGTCACCCCAGTAATTGGCAACGCGCCAACAACGCCACCAACGTTAAACAGTGATTGGATGGTGATCAACGCAGCGATTCCGTAACACACTAAACTTTCGTACATGGTTTCTGCCCGGTTTCCTAAACGAACGGCGCGGTAGGCAATCATGCCAAGCAAAAAGAGAATTCCGAGTACCGCCAGGGCACCGAGTTCTTCACTTGTAACCGCTAAAATAAAGTCCGTATTTGGTTCTGGTAAGTACCCCATTTTCTGAATACTGTTTCCCAGTCCCTTACCTAACAACCCACCATTACTAATGGCATAATACGAGTTGACCAGCTGTCGGCCCACCGTTTTGATGGTCCCGAACGGGTCAACAAAAGCAACAAACCGTTGCAGCTGATAATGTTTCGTCCACAGCGAACTGTTCACATCAATGTGTGACAACGCACTGAGCATCGCGATGTACAGGGCAAAAAAGCCCATCACGATTTCCATTGGCACATTATGTTTGTTTCCACTGGCCATAATGACGATCAAAATAATAAACCAGTCAATCGCAAACCCACCGGTATCCGGTTGAATTAAAATCAATCCGGTCATAATGGCAAACATAATTAGTGGACTGCGCATCGTTCGCCAGTAGTGCTGTTCAAGCCCCTGCTTATGCGAATCCATGTAGTGGGCTAAAAACAAAATGATGTACAACTTCAAAAATTCTTCCGGCTGAATGTTCACCGGCCCAAAATTAATCCAGCCCTTCGCCCCGTTAACTCGTGACCCAATCACAAGCACAGCAACTAGTAGTAAGGCCATAATAATGGTCGCCCATCCAACCAGTCGCATTCGCCGTAAAACGGACAAGCGCATTAAATCAAAGAAAATGGCAAGCCCAAGGCCAATAACAACGTACGCTGCTTGCTTAATCAGATACATACTGGGGGTTGTCCCAGTGGTAAGAGCGACGTTAGTGCTGGCTGAATAAACCATGACGATCCCAATAAGGCTCAGGACAATGTAGGGAATAAAAATGTAGTAATCAACGAGCTTTAGTTTTTTCACACCATTTTCCTCACAAAAAAATTCTGTTCACATTATAGCATATGCCCAGCCCGACCAGTGGCCTCGGTGTTAAGCTCGCAACATTTCTTAATAAACCAACAAAAAAACCATTCAGTAAGCGAACTTACCGAATGGTTTTTAGCCGTTAATTAGTCGCGGGCAGCAGCCTTACGACGCTTAGCAGCCTTTTCACGCGCGTTTGTTTCCAAAATTTGTTTCCGCAAACGAACGTTTTCTGGTGTGATTTCACAGTATTCGTCTTCGTTCAAGAATTCGAGTGATTCTTCAAGCGTCAAGTGTGTTGGCGTCTTGATTGAAGCAGTCATATCCTTGTTAGAAGAACGCACGTTAGTCATGTTCTTACCCTTGGTAACGTTAACCGAAATGTCGTTTTCACGACTGTTTTGACCAACGATCATCCCTTCGTACACAGTGGTACCTGGGTCGATGAACAACTGTCCACGATCTTCAACACCCATCATGGCATAAGTTGTGGCTTTCCCTTGGTTAATTGAAACTAAGGTTCCGTTCCGACGACCAGGGTTCCAGTTCTTGATTACTGGCATGTACTTTTCAAAGGTGTGGTTCATAATTCCGTAACCACGCGTCATTGATAAGAATTCAGTGGAGTAACCAATCAGCCCACGTGAAGGGGCCAAGAATTCCAACCGTGTTTGACCGTTACCAGTGTTTTCCATGTTCTTCATTTCACCCTTACGTTGTGAAAGCGTATCGATGATTGAACCAACATATTCTTCTGGTGTGTCAATTTGAACGGCTTCAAATGGTTCTTCCATTGTGCCATCAATTTCACGGTAGATAACTTCTGGACGTGAAGCTTGTAATTCATACCCTTCACGACGCAATGTTTCGATCAGAATTGACAAATGCAATTCCCCACGACCTGAAACCATCCATGCATCTGGTTCATCCGTGTCATCAACACGCAATGAAACATCAGTATGAAGTTCTTGCTTCAACCGTGTTTCAAGTTGACGCGTCGTTACGAACTTACCTTCTTGGCCGGCCAATGGTGAATCATTTGTCCGGAATAACATTTGCAGCGTTGGTTCGTCGATCCGAAGAACTGGCAATGCTTCTTGGTGATCTTGTGGTGTCACAGTTTCCCCGACGTTGATTTCTTCCATCCCTGAAACGGCAATCAAGTCACCAGCTTTGGCTTCGTTAACTTCAACCCGTTGCAACCCAATGAACCCGTATAACTTCGTAACACGGAAGTTTTGCGTTGTTCCATCAAGCTTCATAACGGTAACACTGTCACCAACCTTGATCTTCCCACGGAAAATCCGGCCGATCCCGATCCGACCAACGAAGTCGTTGTAGTCCAGCAAGGCAACTTGGAATTGTAATGGTTCGTCTTCGTTGTCAATTGGTGCTGGAATGGTCTTCAAGATGGTGTCGAATATTGGTTGCATCGTGTGTTCTTGTGAAGCCAAGTCGTCACTGTATGATGACGTCCCGTTCATGGCTGATGCATATAACACTGGGAATTCCAGTTGTTCTTCATCAGCACCTAATTCGATGAACAAATCAAGCACTTCGTCCACGACTTCAGCAGGCCGTGAACCTTCACGGTCAACCTTGTTGATGACAACGATTGGTGTTAAGTGTTGTTCCAAAGCCTTCTTCAGCACGAACCGTGTTTGTGGCATCGTTCCTTCGTAGGCATCGACAATCAACAGCACACCGTCAACCATCTTCATAACCCGCTCAACTTCACCACCGAAGTCCGCGTGTCCTGGGGTGTCCAAAATGTTGATTTGCTTGTCGCCGTACTTAACCGCCGTGTTCTTTGACAAGATCGTGATCCCACGTTCTTGTTCAATGGCGTTCGTATCCATGGCCCGATCAGCAATTTCAGTATGTGAATCCAGTGTATCTGATTGCTTCAGCATTTCATTAACCAGCGTCGTCTTACCGTGGTCGACGTGGGCAATGATGGCAATGTTACGAATATCGTCTCTAGTTTTCAAAGTGTAACTTCCCTTCATTTTTAAATCATTAATTTATTAAACGCAGCTGCCTCTACCGGCCCCGCAAGGCCGCAAAAAAACTGTGACCTCGTATGTCACAGTCCGACATCACGCCGTTTGCATTGCAACAATCATTTGTTGCGCCTGCTTCGTAGCTACTAATACAACGCCATATGATAGCACAGCCGGCGTTTGGCCGTCAACTGTCGACACAACTAAGCCTAACTCTTCGGCCAGAACTCGCCCCGTCGCAAAATCCCATGGTCGGAGGTACGAAATGTAGCAAACGTGTTGGCCCAAAAGGACCCGGGTAAAGGCAATTCCAGCGCTGCCAATCATGCGCATCCCTAAACTTGTTTCGGCAATTTCTTGCATGTGGTTCACATCGTGTTGAACCAGTGGTCCTGATAATCCAGCCAGTCCCTCGGTCAAGGGAAGATTTTCTGGTGCCGACAAACGCTCGTCATTCACCCACACACCAACGTTTTTACCACCATGAAACAACCGGTCCCCCGTAACATCACAAAGCCAAGCCGCCTGGCCCACACCATCAACATACAACGATAACATGATGGCAAAGTCTGTGCGTTCTTTAATAAAGTTCATGGTGCCATCCAGCGGGTCAATGATCCACACCCGGCCAGAAAGATCGGTAACGTCATCACCCAACCCTTCTTCACCAAGAATTTGGGCCGTTGGATCAGCCGAACGAATGTGTTCAACAAATTGGCGTTCGTTTTCTTTATCGACCTGCGTTACAAGGTCACGACGGCCGGATTTTTCCTCAACGTCAAGCCGCTGATCAAAATGCCTTAAAATATTTTCACGTGCTTCTTTAATCCAGCCACTAACCGGTTCATCCCATTGAGAAAATTCTGACTGTTCCACGATTCATCGCCCCTTACCTGTTTACTGCTGAATGACTAACCGCCGTGCATGACTATCAGCCGCTTGTTTCATCGTTTGATAAATGCTGATGCCCGTTTGTTGACTCAACTGTCGGTCGAGCTGACGTTGCTCCCCTTTAGCAGGGATCACCGTCCGAAACGCATTGTACGCCGCTAATAACTGCTCACGGTCAACGCCGCCTTCGTTTGCTTCCAGAACGAGCTCATACAGCTTTGTCACCGTCACGATTTCATCCGTTGACCACGCTGGGTCAATGGGGAAATCAATATTTTCATTTGTCTTCACGTTACGCCTCCTGTCCTAGCCCACCAGTTTCAATGTTATGTGTTGCTTCACGAACGACATCACTAATGTCGTCAAGTTCGCGTTGCTCCACATCTGAATACGTCACATCAACCAATTTTGACACGCCGGCCGCATTCAACCGAACCGGCGTGCTCAACGGTAAGGTCTGTCCATCCATTGTGGTTAGTAAGTTCGTCAGTGTCCCAACAAGTGGCCGTTCCAAGAATAGTCCTTGGATCACCCGAATCACCGCTTGTGCCCGAACCACATCGTTACTGGAAATGACGGCTTCGTTTAACCGTTGCTCAATGTCCCCTAGTTGGGCAGCATCAAAATTGATGTCCTCGTTTGCCATTAATGAAAGCACCGGAACTGGGCCAACGGTTGACCGACTCCAGGCAACCACGTGCTGACTGGCGATTCCAATAACATAGGCGTGTAACGCCGTTAAGTTAACGTTAAACGCTTTGGCTAACGTCGTTGTTAAAATGTGGGAATGGGCCAACGTGCCGATCCCAATACAGTTAGCGGCGCTAATCCCGGAAAAGCGCTGTGCAAAGTACGTTAATAAGCCATCATATTGCCCAGCAACCACGATTTTTCCCGTAAAGCCCTGCGCCATCGCTTCACGCATCAATTCACGAATCACCGGCAAACTGGCTGCCAGCGTCTCATCACGCGATGCTTCTGGTGCCAGTGCAACAACATCCCCGATAACGATTGCATCTGCCGTTACTAAATCCGTTGCGGTTCCCGTTGTTAAATCAACGTTCATACTGCTGGCACCAGCAACCCGGGCTGCCTCCAACTGTTGCGCCGTTGTTGCATCCGCCGAGTCCATTACAGCAACCGTCATTGCTTCGTTTAGCATCAGCAACGACGTGACCAGTGTTTCATTAAACGATCCCGTTCCGTACACCACTATTTTAGGTTTCATAAAACCATCCCTTATTTGACTTATTCAAGCCCGCGAATTCACATCGCGTACCCCCAGATTAAGGTGCAATCAGTTATAAGTAATTTTACCCAAGCCGCCCCGAATAGCAAGTGATCCCGCCATTAAACCACGTTATTCACGCCAATTTTGTCACTTATTGTTGACTCAAAACGACTCGCGGCCACAAAAAAAGATGCCGTTACCGACATCTTTTTGAGCGTCATTTTTTAAACGTGAGTTGGGAAACCGATCGCAATATCAGCAGCTTCTGCAATTGGTTCACTCAACGTTGGGTGTGGATGAATGGTCAACGCCACATCCTCAGCGTTCATGTGTGAGTTAACGGCTAAACTTAATTCAGCAATTAAATCACTGGCGTCTGGGCCAACCACTTGGGCACCAACGATGGTGTTATCATCCTTGGTTGTCACTAAGCGAACAAACCCATCTGCTTCATCCATAGAAACGGCCCGCGCATTCCCAGCAAATGGGAATTTCGCCGTTGCAACATTTAAGCCGGCTTCCTTCGCTTCTGCTTGGGTGTACCCAACAGAGGCTAACTCTGGATCAGCAAAACAAACGGCTGGGACGCTTACGTAATCATTGGCAGTATGTTGGCCGGCAATGGCACCAACGGCCACTTTTGCGTTAAAGAAGGCCTTATGTGCCAACGCTGGTCCGTTATTGACAATATCACCGATCGCATAAATGTGTGGTGAGGCTGTCCGGCCCTGATCGTCAACGTCAACAAAACCACGTTTGTCGAGCTTAACGTCCGTAAATTCTAACCCAAGGTTATCCGTGTTTGGTTTCCGGCCAACCGTGACCATGCAGTAATCCGCCTTTAACGTCTTTGCAGCGCCGTCCACTTCATACGTTACTGTAACGGAACCGTCGTCTTGTTCTGACTTCTTCGCCATGGCATTCGTCACAACATCAACGTTCTTCACCTTCAAGTTCTTCAGAACAACGGCAACCATGTCTTTTTCAAAGTTAGGCAGGATGGATGGTGTTCCTTCAAGGATGGTGACATGGGCGCCCAAGTTGGCGTAAGCACCAGCTAATTCAGTCCCCACGTAACCACCACCAATAACAACCAATTCCTTAGGGATTTCTGGCAGGTTTAACCCACCAGTTGAATCCACAACACGACCTTCAAATTTAAAGTTAGGAATTTCAACAGGACGTGAACCAGACGCGATGATCAAGTCTTTAAACGCAATCGTCCGGCCAGTGTCACGGCTCATGAATTGCTTTGGACCTGGTGCGATGACCCGTAATTGGGTATCACTATCAAGTGTTGCTTCCCCACGGATCACTTCAACCTTGTGCTTTTTCAGCAACATGGCAACCCCACTCGTCATGCGGTCAACCACTTTAGTTTGTTTCCATTCTTGCGTTTTAGCGAAGTCGATTTTGGCACCCGTACTTGTGATCCCGTACGTTTCAGCACCCTTAGCTTCTTGCAAACGGTGACCAGCTTGAATTAAAGCTTTTGATGGCACACAGCCGACGTTTAAACAGACACCACCAAGCGTTTCAGACTGTTCGATCACCGTAACTTGTTGACCCAATTCTGCTGCACGAATGGCAGCAACATACCCACCAGGGCCAGCACCAATGATTACTGTTTCCTTTTGTTCTACATCAGCCATTATTCAATCATCCCTCCATTAACAGCATGTCTGGGTCGTGCAATAATTGCTTCAACTCATTCAGCGCACGTTGAGCAGTTGCACCATCGATCAAACGGTGATCGTAACTCAAGGACAGCTTTAACATGTTTCCGATAACGATTTCGCCATCTTCGTTGACAATTGGTTCCTTCGCGATCTTACCAACACCCAAAATGGCAACTTCTGGGTAGTTGATGACTGGTGTAAACCAACCACCACCGATTGACCCAACGTTACTGATGGTGATGGAACCACCACTCATTTCGTCAGCGGACAGCTTGTTTTCTTGGGCCTTTTGCGTATTGTCCGTAATTTCCTTGGCAATCGCAAACATGCCTTTAGAATCCGCATTCTTAACGTTTGGTACATACAAACCGTGATCTGTATCAGTTGCAATCCCGATGTTGTAGTAGTGTTTGTAAACAATTTCCTGCGTGCTGTCATCAATGGATGCGTTCAGCGTTGGGAAGTCCTTCAAAACGGCAACTAAGGCTTTGGCAATGTATGGCAGGAAGGTCAAATGAATGTCGCGGTCTGCGGCAGCAGCCTTGTACTTCTTCCGGTTTGCCATCAAAGCCGTTACATCAACATCATCAAATGACGTAACGTGTGGTGCAGTGTGCTTAGACGTTACCATGGCCTTAGCAATGGCTTTCCGCGTCATTGACATTGGTTCACGCGTTTCAAGGTCAGGCGTTGCAGAAACGTATGGCTTAATTGGTGCAGCAGCCGTGTCACTCGCAGGCACTGGTACGGCTGGTGTTGCTGGCGCAGCAGCTGGTGCAACGCCACCATTCTTCGCAGCGTCAACGTCAGTCTTCAAGACCTGACCATGCTTACCAGATGCAGCGACCAAGGTAATGTCCACGTTGTTGTCACGAGCATATTGCCGAACTGATGGCATTGCCAAAACAAGTTTGTTTGGATCGCTCAAAACTGGGTTGGCACTGGTTGGTGCAGCAGGTGCTGCCGGTGCTTCTGCAACAGGTGCAGCTGGCGCTGGCGTTTCTGCTGGTGCAGCTGGTGCTTCAGCCGGTGTGTCATCACCAGTATCAGCAGAGCCATCATCAATTTCGACCAGGACATCACCAATCTTGGCTGTTTCTCCTGCTTGCATAAAGATTTTTTTGACGGTTCCAGAAACAGGTGATGGTAATTCAGAAACAGACTTATCGTTTTGGATTTCCACTAAGGTTTCGTCTTCAGCAACCTTGTCGCCTTCTTTAACATCCCAAGCGGCAATTTCACCTTCGGCCATCCCTTCACCAAGTTCTGGTAGTTTGAATTTATAGGACATGGAAAATCTTCCTTTCATCGAATTAACAGGTCAATGCCTGTTTGATCGTTTAAACGATCATGATCAGGACCAGATTAGTACGTAAGCACTTCGCGAACCTTAGTTTCAATTTCGGCAGCGTCTGGAATCCAGTCGTCTTCAGCCAGTGCAAATGGATAAACGCTGTCTGGTGCGGCAACCCGGCCAATTGGAGCGTCCAATGACATGATGGCATTCTCAGCAATGTCAGACACAACGGTTGCGCCGACCCCTGCCATGCGTTGTGCTTCTTGAACAACAACAACGTGGTGTGTCTTGTCAACAGACTTAAAGATCGTTTCTGTGTCGATTGGTGACAGTGAAACTAAGTCGATAACTTCAACAGAAATCTTTTCCTCAGCTAACTTATCAGCAACCTTCAGTGCTTCGTTCACTTCAGCACTGTACGCAACAACGGTAACATCCGTTCCTTCACGCACAATTTTAGCCTTATCCAACGGAACCGTGTACTTACCATCTGGCACATCAGCCTTCATGGACCGGTACAGTTTCAAGTTTTCCATGAACAATACAGGGTCGTTATTTTCAACTGCGGAAATAATCAAGCCCTTGGCATCATAAGGATTAGATGGTGTTACAACCCGTAATCCTGGTACACCAGTAAAGAAGTTTTCCAAGTTATCGGAATGCATTTCAGCGGTATGCGTCCCACCACCAAATGGTGTCCGAATGGTGATTGGCATGTTCTTTGTGTTACCAAAGCGGAATCGTGTCCGGGCCATTTGACCGGCGATGGAGTCGATTGCTTCAAACGTAAAGCCCATGAATTGGATTTCAGGGAGTGGGCGCCAGCCAGTTGCAGCTAATCCCATTGCTAATCCTAAAATTCCAGATTCAGCTAATGGTGTATCGAAGACCCGGTCTTCACCATACTTGTCCTGTAAGCCCTGGGTTGTCCGGAACACACCACCATTTTTCCCGACATCTTCACCGAAGATTAACGTCTTGTCATCGTCGCTTAGGACTTGATCAAGTCCGTCAGTAATCGCTTGAATATAAGTTTTCGTAGCCATGATTACTTCGACTCCTTTGCTTCAAATTCGGCAATTTGCGCCTTGATGTTCGGAGTTGGTACTTCGAACGTATTCTTTAACATTTCAACGTTGGTTTGCTTTGGTTCTGCATCCGCAGCCTTCAATGCAGCCTTAAAGTCAGCCTTGCATGCGTCGACATAGTCACTTTCTTGTTGATCAGACCATAAGCCCTTATCTGTCAGCACTTTCCGTAACCGAATCAATGGGTCTTCATCATGCCACGGTTTTTCTTCTTCTTTACTCCGGTAACGCGATGGGTCATCACCAGCGGAACTGTGAGCACCATACCGGTACGTTAAGGTTTCAATTAAGACTGGTCCGTTCCCTGCTGCCGCATAGTCACGGGCAGCTTTTGAAACAGCGTAAACGGCCAAAACATCCATCCCATCAACTTGAACAGATGGAATTCCGGCAGCGACAGCTTTTTGAGCCAGTGTCTTCGCAGCTGTTTGCTTTGCACGTGGAACAGAAATGGCAAAACCGTTATTTTGAACAAAGGCAACAAGTGGTGCTTGGAAAGCCCCAGCAAAGTTTAATCCTTCGTACGTGTCCCCTTGCGATGTCCCACCATCGCCGGTGTAAACAAAGGCAACGTTTTTTTCCCCGTTCTTTTTAATTCCTAGAGCAGCACCGGCAGCTTCAACATACTGTGCACCGATAATGATCTGTGGCATCCAAGCACGATATTTTTCATCATAAATATTGCCAAGAACATGACCACGTGACCATAAGTACCCTTTTTCAACTGAACCACCATGTTGAATTAATTGAGGAAGGTCACGGTAAGCAGGGAATAAGAAGTCTTGGGGTTCAAATGCTGAAACACTCCCCATTTCACTTGCTTCTTCACCAGCCGTTGGGGCGTAAAAGCCTAACCGACCTTGACGTGAAAAGCTCATTGTTTGTTCATGCAATGCACGTTCCCATACCATTTTCTTCATGAAATCAACCAATTGGTCATTGCTGAAACTATCAAAGACCTCTTGATTAACGACTTTGGCAGAACTGTCTAATACTTGCACCGTCTTATAATCACTGCCTTGGTTATTTTTAATTGCAGCGAAATCGACAATTGCCGTTGATGAATCGTTGTTTGCCATAATGCACACATTCCTTCCCTTTATCTGATGACAGCTGTTCATTCGCCCAGTGTCTAATATTTCTCATAAGCAAATGTATGCGCTTTCATCTTTCGTAATTTATTGTACCGCTTTGCAGAATCCGTTTGCAAGGGTTTTCAGCCTCGTTAATCTGTTCACAATAGATTAGGCAGCCACCTGCGACTTTGTGAAGCTTTCGGACAGTTTTTGCTAAATTTGTCTAACAAATAAACCGTATCCGCGTCAGGTCACGATTTTTACTCTTTTCTTTGAACGGTTAACAGGTCTCAACCATTTCTTTCATCCCTTTCCATTTTCACAAGCATCCCCAAACCAGCCGTGAATCACCCACTAATTCAACTGAAAATTACGGTGAAACAATCCGCATTGTTTGTTGTTTCACTTAGCAATTAACAAAATCATGGGCGGCCACATTCAATTAAGATGGGTAGTAGTCCCATTTTCACGCATATGCTACACTAGTATGCAGAACTACTCGAGGAGGAACGAACGTGATATTAATGAACAACATTATTCGGGATGGTAACCCCACTTTGCGAAAACAGGCGGCTAAGGTTACCTTTCCTTTAAGTGAGGAGCACCGCCAGCTTGCTGCTGACATGATGGAATATTTGGAAGTTAGCCAAAATCCTGACCTCGCTGAAAAGTATAAGCTCCGGGCCGGTGTCGGTTTGGCCGCACCACAAGTGGATGTTTCCATTCAGATGGCTGCCGTCTTGGTTCCCTCCCCGGTTGAACCAGAGGATCCTGAAAACCACGACGATATCGTCAAGGCTGCCCAAGAAGCACAAGATAACCCAATCTTTAAAGACGTGATCATCAATCCCGTTATCGTTAGCCAATCAGTTCAAGCTGGTGCACTATCTGAGGGTGAAGGTTGTTTATCCGTTGATGAAGATCGGCCTGGCTATGTTCCCCGTGCTGACCGGATCACCCTTCGGTACCAAGATGTTGACGGTGAGACTCACTCGATTCGGCTGAAGAATTACCCAGCCATTGTTTGCCAACATGAAATTGATCATTTACACGGCACCTTGTTCTATGATCACATTAATCATGAACATCCCTTCGCCGCTGATGATGGCACCATTTTAATTGGTTAACCCACGCCACAGCTATTAATAATGAACAATCAAAAATGGCAACGACCCAGATAATGTAGGTCGTTGCCATTTTTATTTGTTCATTAATCCTGTTTTTCTTGGGTGGGAACTTCAGAAGCATTAAGACGTTTTAAATCCCGAATGTACTCGACGGTCGCCTCATTCATTAGGTACGCGACATCGACATGCCATTGGTCTTCAAAGAGCCATAGATCTGTAACCACAAACGTTGGTGAGTCTGCTGAATAACGGGCAACCTCATGTTTACCCGCGTATTCACCCAGTGCATTATTCAACTGCCGCCGCAGCATTGGCAATTGAGCAGGCGTTAGCCCGTCACCCACAATGGTAAATTCAAACGCCATAACGCCCCGGCCCCAAACATCCGCGACAGTTTGGGCCACCGTATAGTGATCCTGCCCCTCACTTAACGTGGCCTCTCTTGCTAACTGTTGCAACGCTTGTGAAACTGCCGCCTCTGTCGTCGCCTGGGCATCATCTCTCACGATGGTCGTGGCTCGACGAACAATGAGCTGATGAATGTAATGGTAGACCAAGTATGCAACACCAACACCGACAATAATCGTAATTGTTAATGTCATCGACTATCACCCTTCCTGTTTTCCCTTTAATTCTACCATAATTACATCTCATCCTAATCAGTTTCGGTTTGCCCCGCATGGCAACGACCCCCGTTTGGTGTACATCCCCAAAGGGCTATGGTAAACTAAAAGACAAATGTTGTGGCGACACAACCGCTGTTCGGGATAAAACACCTTAATTTTTGAGCAATGCTGCCGTGGGTCATTTGCGGACGGTGTTGTTTTGATTACACAAATTAATTTATAGAGGAGAATAATTACCATGATTTTTAAGGTTTATTACCAAGATACAAAGATTCGGAACCCAAAACGAGAAGACACACGTTCCCTATACGTTGAAGCTGATAACGAAGCTGCTGCCATGAGCACTGTTTCTGAAAACACAGCGTACAACGTGGAATTCATTGAAGCACTTGAAGGCAACGCTTTAGAATACGAGCAACAGAGCGCTAACTACAAGTTAACGGAGTTTTAGCTTATGGCAAAGCTCAACATTAAGAACAACGAAACCGCCGTTTACGCCATTGGTGGTCTGGGCGAAATCGGTAAAAACACGTACGGCATTCAATTCCAAGATGAAATCATCGTTATTGATGCCGGAATTAAGTTTCCTGAAGACGAATTGCTCGGGATTGACTATGTCATTCCAGACTATTCCTTCCTTAAACAAAACGAATCAAAAATTAAGGCGTTAGTCATTACCCACGGACATGAAGACCACATCGGTGGGATCCCTTACTTACTACAGCAAATCAATGTGCCAATTTACGCAGGTCCCCTGCCAATGGCCTTGATCAAAAATAAGCTTGAAGAACACGGCTTGTTGCAAACAACGGAGCTTCACGAAATTGATGAAGACACGGTGTTGAAGTTCCGAAAGACAAGCGTTTCATTCTTCCGGACAACCCACAGTATCCCTGATACACTGGGTGTTGCGGTTAAGACACCATCTGGAACAATTGTTCAAACCGGGGACTTTAAGTTTGACTTGACCCCCATCAACACCCCCTCACCAAACTTACAAAAGATGGCTCGTTTAGGTGAAGAAGGCGTCTTGTGTCTTCTTTCTGATTCCACGAATGCCGAACGGCCAAACTTCACGAAGTCTGAACGGTGGGTCAGCGACTCCATTCACAGTTTGTTTGATAAGATCGATGGGCGGATCATCTTCGCCACCTTTGCGTCAAACATTTCCCGGATCGAACAGGCTGCTTCTGCTGCCCTTGAACACCACCGGAAAATTGCTGTCTTTGGTCGATCAATGGAAGCCGCATTAGTAAACGGTCGTGAACTTGGTTACCTTAACATTCCCGATGACATGCTCGTTGACGCCAGCGAACTTCGTCATTTGCCGGCTGAGGAAACCCTGATCCTTTGTACCGGTTCCCAGGGTGAACCCATGGCCGCCCTCTCCCGTATTGCCAACGGAACGCACCGGCAAATTTCCATCCAGCCAAACGATACGGTTATTTTCTCAAGTAACCCCATCCCAGGTAACACAACCAGTGTGAACCGCGTAATCAATGAACTGGAAGAAGCCGGTGCCGAAGTGATTCATGGTGCAATCAATAACATTCACACCTCTGGTCACGGTGGTCAGGTGGACCAGGAACTGATGCTCCGGTTAATCAAGCCGAAGTACTTCATGCC
The DNA here is from genome assembly GCF_045862745.1 of Furfurilactobacillus entadae. NCBI lineage: Bacteria > Bacillati > Bacillota > Bacilli > Lactobacillales > Lactobacillaceae > Furfurilactobacillus > Furfurilactobacillus entadae. Next base: position 49,133 of record NZ_BQXN01000003.1, read on the forward strand.
AATTCATGGTGAGTACCGGATGCAAAAGATTCACACGCAGTTAGCGGCGTTGTGTGACGTTCCTGAAGATCATTCGTTCATCTTGGAAAACGGAGACGTCCTTGCCCTCACCGCTGATTCTGCCCGCGTTGCTGGTCATTTCACTGCTGGTGACGTTTACGTGGATGGTAATGGCGTTGGTGATATCGGTAACGTTGTGCTCCACGACCGGCAGATGCTGTCTGAAGAAGGCCTTGTGGTCGTTGTTGCAACCATTGACTTAAAGAACAAGGAAATTCAGGCTGGTCCTGACTTGTTGAGTCGTGGTTTCGTCTACATGCGTGAATCTGGCGACATGATCAACGAAGGTCGGCGTCGCGTCTTTAGAACGATTCGACGCGCCATGAAGGATGATCACGCAACAGAAGCTTCCATCCGCACTGCCATCATTGACGATTTACAAACTTTCTTATATGAAAAGACAGAACGTCATCCGTTGATCTTGCCTGAACTCATCATGACAAGTACAAACAAAGCGGCTGTCTCAACAAATAAAAAAGCAACCGCTAAACCAGCTGCTCAAAAAACACACCGTGCTCGTGGTGCTAAGGCTAAAGAAACGGTTGAAGCAACCGAAGACTAAACCGTTAATGCCACTATGGATCTCCATCAACATTTAACGTAAATGCCTGCTTTCCTACATTTAGGAAAGCAGGCATTTTTTAGTCTAGACAGCGTTACTTATTCGTCAAGGACAACCCTTATGCCATCTCAACATTATTTGGTATTCTATTGTTCTGAACAATTATTTAGCTGCGAACGCCGTTAACTTTAAGAAACACTAAACAAAACGAACACTTAACGTTCTGTTCGTAACATTTTTGTATACTAATTGTAATAATATGTCGCATTGTGAGGAAACAACATGAACCGCCACTTTTACATTATCTTAAACCGTCACGCCGGTCAGGGCCATGCAGCCGATGTCTGGACGACGATTGCCGCTGAATTAGCGCGTCAATCCGTAGACTACACGCTTGCCGAAACAGAATATGCTGGTCACGCAACCTTATTAGCGGAACAATTCGCTAAACATCATCAGGAATCAACCGTTACAGAGGTTGTTCTGGTCGTTGGTGGTGACGGGACGCTTAATCAAGTATTAAACGGTCTTCAGGACGCTCATAGCGCCCACCAACTCCCCATCGCCTACATTCCGGCCGGTTCAGGTAATGACTTTGCTCGTGGTGCCCACATTAGCCAAGAGCCACTCACAGCGTTAAACCAAGTTTTGGCAGCCAGTGCCCCACAATCTTTAGACATTGGTCGCTATGAAGAAACAATCAAAAAAGAGCGGCGCTATTTCGTTAATAACGTTGGGATTGGTTTTGATGCCGCCATTGTGAGTGCTGCTAACCATAGTACGGATAAAAAAACGCTTAACCGAATGAACATGGGAAACCTCGCCTATTTGCGCCAAATTTTTCACGTTCTTGGCCAACAGGATAGTTTTCCGGTCACCGTGCACATCGGTACGCGCCGCGAAATTTTCCCAAACGGGTTTCTTGTCACCACCAGCAATCATCCCTACTTTGGCGGTGGTGTGCCCATCTTGCCTAATGCAACGGTTAAAGATGGCCAGTTATCGTTAATTGTAGTGGAGAAACTTTCTTGGCCGCGTTTTGCATTTCTCTTTAGTTTGATTCCCACAGGCCGCCATTTGCGGTTCAAGGCTGTTCATCAATATAAGGCTCGCGAAATTCACCTCACTGTCTCAGCGCTCGAATTTGGTCAGGTCGACGGTGAGGAGATGGGCACCCGCTTCTTTGATATTTACTTAATGATTGATCAATACCCGTTTTGGTTTACGGAAACAACCGCCCATTAGAAAGTGTGACCACATGATTTCAACAACACGCGCCTTAACTGCTGGTTTATACGGGAGTGCCATCGGAGACGCCCTCGGCCAACCTGCACAATTTAATTCCTTTACAGATCAACAGACCCACCCGGTTACAGAAATGGCCGTTGGTGTCTATGACACACGCCCTGGTACCTGGTCTGATGACACAAGCATGACACTTGCAACACTAGCGGCCATGAGCACCGTTACATCCCCCCAAGAGCAGTTAAGGACCACAATGACAAACTTCGAGGCCTGGCTTACTGATGGCGCCTTTACGCCCGCTGGGTGGACGTTTGACGAGGGAAACGGAACAGTTCTCGCATTGACCCATTACCGGACAAACCACGATCTATTTCATGCGGGTAGTGATGACGAACAAAATAATGGTAACGGCGCCTTAATGCGGTTTCTAGTGCCTGCACTCTACTATACCCACTTAGACGGCACAGCCATTTTCGATCATCCTGACCATGTGCGCGCGTTAATCGACTTAGCGCAGTTAACCCACCGTCACCCGCGCTCAACTGTCGCCTGCTTGATTTATACCGCGATGGTTGCCCAACTGGTTACGAACCCACAACAAGCGCCACAGCAGCTAATTCAGACGGCAATAACGACATTGGCAAATGCGCTTGTCACCAATCCCGCCTTAACAGCGCAGATGGTCTACTTTAAGCGCCTGGCTGACCCCGCCTTTTATCAACTTCAACCAGCACAGCTGACCAGTAGCGGATACGTCGTTGACACACTCGAAGTCGTTTGTTGGCTGCTAAACCAACCCACAAACTACCGCGAGACAATGCTTACCGCCGTTAACTTCGGTGGTGACGCAGACACCATTGCCTGCATTGCTGGTGGACTCATTGCGATTCGTGACGGCTTAGCCATCCTCCCCAGCGACTGGATCCAACAGCTTCAGGGCCAAGCTGTTCTTCATGACTCACTGCACACCGCCCTGCAATCGGGCCAGTTTTAACAGACTAACAAAACAAAATGGGAACTTGACCACATAAAGGTCAAGTTCCCATTTTGTTTGATAACTGATTTAATTAGTCCTCAGCTGCTTCCATTGCTTCTAGGATGGCATCTAACTGATCACACTTCCCCTTTAGAGAATCGATCTTGTCAGATAAGGCTGCCTTCTTTTCTACTGCCGCTGAGTCTTCTTGAAGTTCCTCAAGCTCTTGTGTGGCTTCACGGTATTCTTCAAGAATTTCTACTTTGTTACTCACCTTTAACACTCCATTTCATCTTATGAGCCGCTCGGGCCCAGATTATGACGGAAGCAATAAAAGCCCCTTCAAATTTCAAAAATTACTATAACACCTTTCGTCCGGTCTGTGAACAACTTTGCTCGCGATTTTTTCTGCGATTAATCGGACATCATCTGGTAACATTTTGTATTCTATTTTTTGGGTTCATTGCTAGTAACAATAATCAGTATCACCAGGATGTGTATCTGTACAGAAACGTAAGGAAATTAAACTTTGTAAAACGTTCAACGAAGACGCTCGAAATTTGTATTCATTTTGTCATATTTGTTCACTGACAAATCGTGCCTGCTCCAAGGTTTACTGGCGGAGCGTTCCCGAAAAACTTGGCATAAACGTTTGCCCATCCATCGTATACGTTTGGACAGTGGTTCCCGTTTCAGATGCTGAAACGTACTGACTTCCGCCAACGTAGATGGCCTCATGATACGTTTGCCCCTGATTACCCCAGAAGAGAACGTCGCCCGGTTGCGCTGCACTAACAGATTGGCTGGTAAAGTAAGCTTCCTGATCAACAGTATTGTGCGGTAAGGTCACATCGGCCTGTGCATAAGCCTGCTGAACAAGACCAGACGCATCCATTCCGGCTGTTGACGCCCCACCCTGGACAGAACTGACCTCTTGGTCAGCATACGTTTGCGCCGCGTTAACAACTTGGGGTGCCACAGCATTTGTTGATTCACTCACTGAATCAGCCAAGGTCGGTGTTGGTGTCGCTTCACTAGTTGCTTGGCTCGTCGACGGTTGCGCCGTCGTTGACACTGGTGTTACAGCGGCTCGCGTCGCCCGCGTCGTCGTTAACGATATGGCCTTAGCGCTCTGGCGAGTAACCCGGAAAGACATTGCTGTAGCGGCTGGTTGGGCCGTTGCTGACGCCGCACTGGTTACTGCGGTACTTGTGGCAGCGGGCTGCTGGTCACTGCTTGCAGAGTCAGCCACGGTGCTCTGTGTTGAATCAGCTTCAGCACTGCTTGCGGCCTGTGCTTCGGCTTGCGCCTCTGCGGCTGCGTTTGCTTCTGCTGTCGTCTCAGCTTCTGTATTTGCTGCCGCCTCCGCAGCAGTCAGTCCCGCCGTTTCAGGAACCTGAAGTGTCTGGCCACTATGGATAACTGAATTCTTCAACTGGTTAGTCGCCATTAAGTCATGAACACTGACCTGTAGCTGTTCACTGATCGTCCACAACGTGTCACCAGATTGCACGGTGTAGGCACCCTTTGAACTCGTCTTAACAGATTTATTGACTGCCTTAACAGCCGGTTTCATGGTTGCTTCAGAGGTCTCTGTCGGCACCGTTGCCTGATGCTGTGAGGTGGCCAGTTTCCCACTTTGAGCTTGGTTTAGCACGTGCAATGATTTTAATGAAACATGATACGGCTTTGTTGTTTCTTGTTGTGGCCGGTTTGCTGGCCGCGTTTGTGAAGCAAAAACCGTTGTGCCCCCCGCTGCCAAAACGGCACTCAGCGCACCAACAATTGCCACAGTCCGATTTTGTTGCTTACTCATCCTGCTTCCATTCCCTTCGACTCTAGAATAATAATGAATAATGCCAAATAAACATTAAGAAATCTTTAAGTACGTTACATATGTTAGTATAACAGGCTTCTTGCAATCGGCAATGATTTTGTTCACGCTTTCGACCATTATTTTTCAACTGAAGATTCATGCACATTTCCACTAAAAGCATTGTCATTTCAGCATCATTATTCTCCCTCATGACAGCTTTCTGTATCATACATTCAAAGCAAAGTATTTGCCGACCAAGGTGCGGACCAGCAAACCCTCAAAATGAGCCTCTTTAATTACCCCCACAAACTAACGCCGGTATAACGCCGTTTTCTCCCATCGCGCATCATTCCATGAATTTTGACACAATTCGAAATGGTCTAGTCACACTTTAATTGAGATTGTTAATGGCAAAAAGCTTATTTAAAGGCTTTACCGTGTCATCATCTCAATCGATCAGTTTTGACCTAAACATCAGTAATCTCGCCGTTATATCTGATCAGACCAACAAAAAAAGCACATAACCGCAGGCGATGTGCTTCAAAATTGGTCTAAATTTTACTTTTAAGCGTTTTGCCCACCATCGAGCACGAATTCTGCACCCGTTGCGTAGGCTGATTCGTCAGAAGCAAGGAAGACACACATGTTTGCAATGTCTTCTGGCTGACCCATGTGCCCCATTGGAATAGTCTTTGTAACTGCTTCACGCATTGCGTCCGGAATGATGGCTGTATCAACCCAGCCTGGGTGAACGGAATTGACGCGAATGTTCAACCCTTCTTGAGTTGCGGATAACGCTGCCGCCTTCGTCAACAACCGCGTCCCACCTTTACTTGCAGAATATGGCGCAGCTGTTGGCAACCCACGTAAGCCAGCAACGGAGGATACGTTGATGATGGAACCCTTCCCACCGTTTTCCTTCATTGCCTTCATCCCATACTTAACCCCTAAGAAGTTACCGGTTAAGTTAATGTCGATGACTTTTTGCCAATCAGCCAAACTAAAGTCTTCAACGAAGCCGTTTGCGCCACCAATTCCGGCATTGTTGACAACGACGTCAACATGACCAAACTTTTCCTTTGTTGCGTCGATCACCTTTTGCCAGTCAGCTTCTTCAGCCACGTTCTGCTGAACGAATAACCCAGCGTCGCCTAAACTACTTGCAACGGCCTGCCCGCCATCAACATTATGGTCAGCCGTCACAACAACTTGACCACCTTCCTTGACGAATGCTTCGGCAATGGCCTTACCGATTCCGGCTGCGGCACCTGTAACAATGGCAACTTTTCCTGCTAAACGATTTGACATGAAAAATTCCTCCTTAAATAGTTACTCATAGTGTAATCTATTTTAGATGAAAACGCATTCAATAAGTCGACTTGACGCAGTTTGCGCATTATTTTAAAAAGAATGTATATACCAGCATCAAGGTAAATCAGTATTTATGTGCGGTAAAAATCTTCATAATTTTGTTCGACTTTTCTCATCAACTCGCCAATTGTCATTCAAAGAGGCCCTCTTGTAAACCACAGAAAATGGTTAAAATCAGCAGATCAGCCGACCCGCCTAAGCTAAGGTGCTGATCAAACATTGCCTGGTTTAATTTTACTAAAGCCGCTCGACCAGCCGGCGCTTGTGCACCACCCAGTTGAAAGAACTGTTCACTTTGTTCATGCATCCACGTTGTGATTTCTGGGTTACCAGCACGTTTAATGAGGTTAGAATCATCTGTCTCGCCCGCAATTTTAATTAGAACATTGAGCAACCGGTCCATTACTGACCCTGTCTGCTGCCGTAAAAATGGCAGTGCTAACGTGGCGACCGTCGGGAAACCAGCCTCGGCTTCACCACGGATTCCTAACTTTCCATACTTGAGAAATTGCCGTTCACCTGCCGTCAATTGCTGTGGGTTTCGCTGCTTCAGGCGGTCAAAATCACGTTTGCTTAAACCCGCAAGCATTTGCTTGGTAATTGCAAAAACTTGTTCTGACGAATATTTGTATCCAACAGCTAATTGAGCGGCCGTTGCCGTAACTAAAACGCCTAATGAAAAGACAGCGCCCTTATGCGTGTTCACCTGCTTTGTCGCCGTAAACATGGTTTGCTCGGCAATGATGCCTAATGCGCGAATTTGCTCAAACACCGCTTGCCAGTTTACCGGCTCAACCACTGCTAATCCAACCTGCGCACATTGATAAAAATACGGTCGCAAACTGGTCGCACTATCAATGAACGTAAAAACATTCATGTCAGGATGTGGCCCGGCACTGACCGGATCAACCAGCCCTGGCTTCGGATTGACCGTTACCTCGTAAAGGAGCGCCCGTTCCGCAGTTTGTGCAAGCTGATCTGCCTGCTCGTCACGATTCATCATAAAATTGGCCCACCAAAGAGGCCTGCATACGTCGTTGAAATTGCCTCCTGTAAGTCTTCAACACTGTGTCGACGCGAGCGCGCGCAGTCTTTCGCTGGCCGCTCGCAGAGTAAACACTGGCGAACGGGTAAACCAAAGTTGGTTCGGGATAGTGCGCGAAGATGACCATCAAGTGCCATTAACACATCGACATCAAAAAGACGGCCCACCTCATACTGGTCTTCAAATTCAACCGCTAAATGTTTTAATTGGTCGCCCTTGCCATCAATCACATAAAATTGTTCCCGGCCGGTTGGCTTATCCCAGCTAACACTATCGATGACGGCTAAGCCAGCCCCCGTCACCCGACTCCGCCACTGGTTTAATCCCGTGTCAAATAGGCGTCCGAGCTGTTGATTGTTTTTAATGGGTCCAGGAATGTTTAACTTAATTGCCACAACGGTCTTACCTGGATAGCGTGCTGCTAATTCTTGTTGAAGGGCGACCCGTTCATCACGATTCGCTAATACATCAGCAATCGACTGTTCGGCTCCCGTTTGAAAGATACTTTCTACCACGATTTAACACTCCAATCATTACTCATGTCTAACCACTAGTTTACCCTATTTGGCGACTCATTACCGCTTCTCGTTTTCATTATTTGTACATAACAACAGGCCGCGAAAACAGCATCGCGGCCTGTTTGTTTCATTTATTGATTAATGAATCTTTACCGATTATTTAGCAAAATCATTAACCGCTTTTGCCACCGTTTGAACCACACCATCGTCAAACACACCAGGCACGATCATTTCAGCAGTGGGCGTTTCCACCAACCCAGCCAGTGCCTTTGCGATTGTTGCTTCAAGCACAAACGTCACGTGCTTTAAGCCGCTTGTCAGCAGGCCCTTGTATAATCCTGGAAAGACCAAAATATTATTGACCTGATTGGGATACTGACTGGAACCCGTTGCCATCACAGCAGCACCGGCCGCCAACGCTTCGGCCGGATCAATTTCTGGAACTGGGTTTGCTAGCCCAAAAATAATCGGATCCGCTGCCATTGTCTTCACGTTTTCACCGGTCAGGACATGGGCATCCGATAAGCCAACAAAAACATCCTGGCCAACAATGGCCTCTGCCAGTGTCTTCCCCGTCGTTTGTTCACCAAGTTGGCGGGCAAGCTGGCGTTGATACTCGTTGTACCGCTCATCATCGGGCGTCACGACCCCGTAACGATCCACCAATGTGATGTGCTTGACTCCCGCCGCAGACAACAATCTGGCCGTTGCGATTCCTGACGCACCCGCTCCGTTTACTAAAATTTTGAGTGACTGAAAATCTTTATGAACCACTTTAGCAGCATTCAGCAATCCAGCCATCACGACCATGGCAGTCCCTTCCTGATCATCATGGTAAACGGGAATGTCTAATTCCTTACTCAACCGTTCTTCAATTTCAAAACAGCGTGGTGCCGCAATGTCTTCTAAATGAATCCCTGCAAAGCTGCCAGCGATATTTTTCACAGTGCGAACAAACTCATCCGTTGATACCTGGTTTACCGATAGCGGAAGGGCGTTGACACCGGCTAGATCCTTGTACAGCAAGGATTTACCTTCGATAACCGGTAAGGCCCCCGCCGGCCCAATGTTGCCCAGGCCAAGAACGGCTGATCCGTCTGAAACGACCGCCACTAGCTTACCACTTAACGTGTAGCGTTCCCGTAAGGCTGGATCCTTTGCCAACATCTTTGAGATGGTGGCAACCCCTGGTGTATAGGCCTTCCCCAGGTCAGCCCGGTTATGAATGGGCATTTCGGATTCAATGCCCAGAACCCCGTTATGCAGCGCGTGTAGTTTTAAAACGTCATCATATTGATCAGCCATTTAGTGGCCTCCTTCATTCAATCTCTTTCTCTAATATACTGTTATTTTTAAAAAATGCAAATTTCAGCATGTTTTTTAGCAAACATTAACTAACTGGCGGTCTCAGTTGCGCTTCGGTCAGAAACTTATTATACTATCCTTAAGTAAGTAAATGGAGGATGAAGCACATGGATAAATCAGCACGCCCACGTACAACGTACCACACGACCCTTGTTAACGAAGATGGTGTTACTGGTCACACGTTTGCTACCGGAACTGCCAGTAATACGGACTTTGCCATTGATGTAACCAGCAAAGATATCGACGCAACCAATCCTGAGCAACTCCTTGGAATGGCGCTCGCAACCTGTCTTAACGCCACCCTTGAGGCCATTGAAAAACGGGATGGTTATGATCATCAAACCAAAGTTAGAGTCGACGTTGATCAGGCTCATGACACCCACGGACTCCAATTTTTCGTTGATGTTTACGTCTACATTCCAGAAGACGAGGTCGATCGTGAAACTGCCACCGCTTGGTTTGAACTGGCCGAAAGCCGCTGCCCTGTTTCAAAGCTGATGCGTGACAGCAACAACGTCACCTTTACCTTACTTGATGCATGGGAGTAACGGCGCCACAATTTAACTAATTGTCATTACCAAGAAGCCACCGTCTCAGTAGTTTATCTCACAAAACAAAAAACAGAACTAGGTTTAACGGTCAGCCGCTAAACCTAGTTCTGTTTTTTATTTTGTGATTGTTTACTGACTGAATCATGCCGCGATCCCCGCTGATTAATGAACCAGTAAAAAAGCGGTGTTGTTAGAAAAATCAACCAGGCGTACTGCCAATAACCCATATACCCTACGATAAAAAAGATGATGACGCAAAAGACGCCGTAAGGAAATGCTTGCCACTTCATTCGGCTCACCCCCTTCTTTACGTCCATTATAACGACTCAGTGCGCATGCGTCGAACACCGCGCCTTAGTCATGCTTCACGTCACCGATCATCAATAAAACATTCCGGTGCACGTTTTGCCCGCGTGTTCCGGTTAATAAGAAAATTGCCAAGCCACTGAAGATTACGATAAGAATAATCGTTTGGCCCCAGTCAAAGGGCGTTAATGAATCCATCACCTGCGTACCACTGCTCATGAATCCTAGCGCGTCGACACTAGCATGAAACAACATTGGCCACCAAAATGCACGGGTGTACAGGTAAATACTGGCCCACAGCAGCCCAATTGCAACGGACGTCACTGCCTGCGAAGCCGTTGCGGAGACCGATTGCACGGCTAAGTTTGGTACGTGAAAGAGTCCAAATAACAAAGCACTCGTAAGAACGGCCCAGAACACGCCATGCGAAACCTTTTGAAAGGCACGAAGCAGTAAGGTCAAGACAACAAAGCGAAAGAGCCATTCTTCCGCAATTCCCGGCTCAAGACCATTTAGAAACATATCAATAGTTGGTACACTCAGGTGAAAGTCAAACGTTGTTAACGCAGTGCCCCATGTTGTCCCCGTGCTGAATGTATTGTAGAACACATAGCCAAGCGTACTAACGATTAGGACACTAACGACCCGCCAGTCGACCGTTTTTGACCATCCAAATGAGGGCAAGCGGTACCCCCATTGGCTCATCACAAGCCCCATGGTGAATGCAAAGCCTAATGCACCAACAATGCCACTGTTGGCCACCGTTACGAGCCAGTGTGCCGTCGTGAGGTGAGGAATTTCAGTCAACCGTGCACCCGTAAAAACGATGTTAAACATTACCAAGATGACTAATAAAATCCGGCCGACAAGAGCGCGAACCCGGCCCAAGGCAAACAGACTAATGGGAACGTACATCACCATCGAGAGCACCAAGCCGCCAACCATAAGCACCGTACCATTGACACCAGCCGTTAACAGCATTTGAATCAACCACTGCAACATCATGGTCACCGTTGGAATCAAGAAGATCACCTGGCCATAATGATTGATTATCAAAAGGCGCTGACGTATCCCGCTTTGGTGTGACGCATCGTTTTCACCCTTAGCCAATAAACATGCGCTAAGGAGAACAAGCAGAATAAAGCCCCCGACTGCCAATTCATAATGAGCAACGTTTGGAACCTTCCGAACACCACCAGTGATTCCCCAACTCACTAAGATGGCAAGTTCGAGCCCCCATTGAACCCAAAACCAGCGACGAAACCCAGGTCGCCGTGTTAACGCTTTCTCTTGCATGTAGACCCCCCTTGATATTGATTCAATTTACCATATCACAATTTATACAGTGAAACAGATAAAATCTGTGATCAAATAATTGAAAGTATTTTTGCCACTTTACATTTCAGTAGTTTAATTAATTTCAAAAAGTTGTATCCTTAAGCTATAAGTCATCTCGCTATCTTTATTAACCAAATAATAATCAATTCGTTCTTGTCCAAACACTGATGACAGTAAAAGCTGATAACAAAAAAGAAGGACAATTAAATGCACGCAACAAAACTCGCATTTTCTTTAGCATGTGGTGTCACCCTTAGCTTAATGACGACATCAATTAATGGTCATGCAGATGGTCATGCAGATGTTCAGTCAACTGGTTCAATCACCACGCCCGTTTCTTCGCAGTCGTCCACAAATCTAACAACACCGGATTCAAACTGTGTCCCATTAAAAACCACACCAGCGACATCAACACCGCGGCCAGCTACTGCGGCCTCCTCAGTTACCGGAACCAGTAATGAAACCGACCAAGGAACACAAGCACAGTCAAAACAAAACACCCCTGCTGCAACGCCAACGGCTAGTGTCGCTCAACCAACTAGCGAACAGTCTTCAACCATCGGGGCACCCATCCAGAATGCGGATGGTAGTTATACTTATCCGGTTACAACGACTAATGGCTCGGAAACTTATCTTGGTTCGTTGGGCCTTCCTGGAAAGTTCTTACAAATTCCAGCGGCCATTCCAGCAAACGCCATTTTCCGCGACCCAGGTGCCAACGTTGGCTCATACAAACTTTACTTTAGTGACGCTTTTTTTGAAGCCTTAACCATTGCTAACCATGGCAACATTGATTTCCCAACAAGCAACCTCTGGACCGGTGCCTACTTCACCATTACGCCTCGCCCAGTCACCATCACGCCACTTTCCTCTTCGAAATACGTTGGTGATCCTGATCCAGTGCTAACTGCCAGCATTAATCAGAAAGCAACCAGCGCACCAAACACCGGGTTGGTTGCCGGTGACACGTTGGCGTACACGCTTGTCCGAACCCCTGGAGAAACGCCGGGCACTTACACCATTTCCGTTGATAGTGGTCGCAATCCTAACTATGCAGTAACGACAAAGACAGGTCTCTTCACAATTTTGGCCAATCAGCAGTCCATCTCGGGCCACGACTTCACCATGTACGTGGGTGACCCGACGCCAACAACGGCGAGTTTTGATGGGACAGCCATCGGAAAAGACGGGGCAAATCAAACGGTTCAGGTTGATTTATCAACGGCCAATCTAACCATTCCTGGTACCTATAAAGTCCGTTTAACCGCCGCGGATGGCCAAACGACACTGGTCAACCTGATTGTGAAGGATCGGCCCGTTAAGCCAACGACCCCAACAACTTCAGGCACCACTCCCCAAAACGGACCCACAGGTACAGGCGACCAGACTCACGTCGATTTAACGCCCGAAACTCCCGAAACATCGCCACTGACCACTTCCGCAACACCAGCTTTCGTCGCGGGTCATCCACAAACTAATCAACAGCATCACGAGCCATTAAAGCACGCAGCCACTCTACCAGAGACGGCTGCAACGCCGGTTACTAACATTATCCTTTTAGGATTGCTTGGATTAATCAGTAGTATCAGCATCCTCACCAGGAAACGTCACTAATTGCTTTCGATCCGTTTACCGAGTAAATATAAATTCAAAAAGGCGCTAACCTTCCATTTTTGGAAAGTTAGTGCCTTTTTGTAAATAAATGAAGTTAGTCTTAACGTTGTTTCCGCTTCAAGCCACCAATCAAACCTAGTGCACTGAACAAGCCCAAGATCATCGCAATGATGCCCATTGATGCTGGTTGTTCAGTTGCGTCAGTCTCTGGCAGCGTTGCCTGCTTTGGTGATGCTGTTAAGGTTACCTTTGGTGCTGGTTTAGCCGCTGTCATCACCGGCGTTCCTGGTGTTACCGTATTCTTTACCCCAGGTGTCTTTGGTGTGGCAGGGCCAACCAGTGTACTTGGCGTTTGTGGTGCCGCCGGTGTACTTGGTGTTACTGGGTTGGTTGGCGTCGTTGGCGTTGATGGCGTCCCTGGTGTGTCGGGATTGCTTGGCGTCGTGTCATCCTTTGCGTACACCACCGTGTACACCCCATCGGCACTCGTGCTGGTTACCGTTTGCCCACTGACCTGCGTTAAGTCAGAGCTAGGAGCGTCATTACTAATCACATGATCACCAGTCACGGTTGGGTTCTGCACTGCGGCAAACGTGGCGGAGTCGCCCTTTGTCCAATCACTCCCGGTTGGAATCCCGGTGGCGGGGTCAATCGTACCACTCGTCGCGGTCGCTGAATAGTACACCGTGTCCGTGTTGTCACCACTATTGTGGACCGTCATAAACGTAATTGGTTGGGCTACCTGTTGCGGTGCAACCACGTTCTTGTCAGTATCAAGGTAGTTGATTGTTTCATGGATGGTCTTGGTGTTCGTGATTGAATAATTTGATTCGTAGACATAAACAACGTCATTGCTCCCTTTGACAACCGGGTTTGCAAGAACAATCTTGTGTGGCCATCCGTAAACATCATTTGTCTCATAGGCATCCGGCATCGATTCATTATAGGCTAACGTAAACGACTTTGTTGTCGTTCCCGTGTGGTCATATAAATGTTGATCGGTAATTGTTGCAATAACGGTTCCGGCATCATCAATTTGCTGATACGCGACGTTCACGCCTTCAATAACGTCTACTGCCCCGTGCCAGCCCTTTACAAATTGTGACAAACTCCCATTTTGGTTTTGAGGCAGTTTGGTTTGGTCCAACGTATAGCCAGGAATGGTAATGGGCACCGTTGTATACTGCTGATAGGACATTCCGATCTGCTGATCTGGAGCAGCAATGGGTTGCCCACTTTCGTCAACATATGAAATTGTTTGTGTTAATTTTTGTGGAATCCAGTAATACCGGTCTTGTTGAGCAGTCCTTGCATCATCCATTAAATAAACTTGGAAGTGATGATTATTATCAAAGGCCACTTCTTGGTCCCCGCTACGATAAATGAAACCGAAGTGAGCAGATGTCACACTTTGCCCTGTGGGAATTTTGTATCCGCCCAAATAATCACCACTTTTAGCAAATTCGTAGACATAAACCGTTCCATCCCCAGTCCGATTGGTACTAGAAATCAAATAACTCCCATCGCTAACTGCTGTTACTGTGATGGCATAGTGTGCTGGATTAGGATCCGTATACATTTTAGAAAAGAATGCTGGATCTGACAAGGTATCACCTGCGGGTAATGCACGCTGAGTCCCCGCAGCACTTGAATCGGCCGTGGTTGCGTCCGTCCGTGTAATCATCTGTGGTTGCCCAGTTGTTGCATAGGTGTTCGCCGCATCTGTTTGCGTCTTCTCAGCGACCGCGTCACTAACAACCCCTAAGTTGTTTACCGTTGGCGCCGTCGCAGCAGTGCTTACTGACACTTTTGGCGTCGTTGCACCGTTAACTGTTGATGATGTTGCTGATGTCGTCGCAGACGTGGCTGATCCACTTGGGCTATTCGAAGCTGCTGATGACTCAGCTTGACTAGCGGCGCTCAACGTTACGGTTCCTGATGAGGCAGGTGTCGCCACCGTCTTATTTGTTGTGTCCCCCGCGGTAACGGGTGTCGTCGTAACATCTGCTTTAACCGCCTGAGTCCCCAGTGCTAGCGTTGACCCCAGAATTGTGGCGGCAACCACCCAATTTTTCCCCTGTTTATACATTTTAAATTTCTTTGACGCCATTGTGCTCTCCCCTTTGCATACTTTTAACCGACAGGTCACTTGGAAGTAATCGTCTAAAAATTGCTTTACAACAATTGTATTGTACTCATTATTCGTCAAAAATTTCAATAGTATAAATTATTAAGCATTAAAAAGATTATTTTCAACAATATTTTTAAAATATTTTGCACATTTTTTTATGAAATGACGAAAAAAAGCAACAGAAGTCATAAAAAGGCCACATATTAAATGTGACCTTCGATCAAAGCTAAACTAGTCGTAAGTAAGATGCAGCAGGTTGGATTCGCATGGCTTCCAAAATCTTTTGATATCAGTGGAAGTTAGAGCTTTTATATATTATCCTGAAATCCAGCCAATAATTGTTGAGTATATTTTTACATAGACAAAGTGGATAGATATTATGATGAAACAACTAAATATATGTTCTTCATGGACGGGAGTGTTTTTTATGACTATTTTTGAAAAAAAGAGTCATGGTAAATTACCAATTATTGACGGAAAATTATCTTTATCACGAGCAATCTATCTGATAATGTTGCCCATACTAATCACTGGATTAATGTTGTTCTTCGAATATGGTGTTGATTTCAAAGAACCAGTGTTACATTTTATCACCGTGACGTTGCTACCCTTGTCACTATTTATCCTCACCATAAAATGGTTACTAGGTAGCAACCTCAAAGACTTATTCCAGGGGGATTTTGGGGCTAACTGGAAACCATGGTTATTATACTTTTTTGGTGCTGTGTTCTATGCCATTTTTATGGGGCAAGTTGTATTCAGCTTGCTGCATCTTAACGTTACCGCGGACGCAAGCAGTTCTCAGGACACGTCCTTTTTACCATATTTAATACAAACTATTAATGATCTATTTTCATTATTTAATGAGGAACTATTTGCTATTCCCGTATTTATTGGATTTGCCGTAATCTTCTACCAGCACTTGAATATGAAGAGAAATACCAGTATTTACTTAGCACTGTTTTTATCAATGATTATCTTTGGTTTAGCACACTTTGAGGCCTACAGTTGGAATTTACCACAGATGTTACTCATCATGGGGGCACTTAGATTCTTCGTCACAGGATCGTTTATTAGAACTAGAAATATATTAATTCCATATACGATTCACTTTGCATTTGATACCTTGTTCTTTACAATTGCATTTCTTACCAATTAGCTATTTGTACTACACACAAGACTCTAACCTCCCATGGATTTAGGAAGTTAGAGCCTTTTTGCTAATAATATAAAATTTTATCCGGGATAAATAACGTCATCAATTGACTGCCCATTAAAGCCGCCAAACTGTACATATTGTCACCGCATTGGTTGGCAATGCGCCACCAGTTATCACCAATTCTACTACGCACAAACATTGTGATACCGCTCGTGTTAAGATTTCTTGTCACCGCCGTCAACACCCAGTTACCTAATAATTGTGACCACTGTAACTCATATAATGGGCCCACCTAACCCACTGCAATAAACACATGATCATCCTGCTGAAATTCAACAAAAATCACAAAAAAAGGCCACGTCTTAAACGTGACCTTCAATCAAAGCTTAACCACTCGTAATTAAGATGCAGCAGGTGGGATTCGAACCCACGACCCTCGGTTTAGAAGACCGATGCTCTATCCAACTGAGCTACTGCTGCGAAACGGTGTTCAGCAAGTGACACCAACTATTTAAGTATAAAAAACTGCTTTGCCGGTGTCAATTAACGTTTTCACTTCTTCTCAGTTTTCGTAAAACTAAAGCGCTTACGGAAATGTCAAATATCCTTATTCTGTTAGTTGACGAAGCGCTTTCATTTCTTATATAATGGGGTTTGTAAACGATTATCAATGAGCTGTCTACTAATCGTTTCACTGGGGGTTTTAAGAATGGGAAAACATTTAGACCCACGGGTCGTTAAGACGCGGTCTAGCTTGAAAGTTGCACTGATCAGCTTGATGCAGCAGTATAAAATCGAAAATATCAGTGTTCAGAAAATCACTGAAACTGCGCACATTACCCGTGGTACCTTTTATTTACACTACAAAGATAAACGTGACTTTATTTCGCGCGCCATGACGGAAATCTTGGATGACTTTTTTGAGGTGGTTATTACAGAGGTGCCCCTGCCATCATCAATGGGAACCAGGCCGTCGGAACAGTCACGCACGCGGTTTTCATTAAACGCCGCTTTCAGCTACATCGAAAGTGAAGCACAGATGTTCAACGTCCTTTTAAACACGCAAGAAAACGGACTATTTGAACGGCAGCTCTTCTCGCGGTTAACGACTGATTTGGAACGCTTTCACGATGCCTTTCAGGCAGAGTTTGTTGACCTTGACGTGCCGATCAGCATTCAGATTTCGTTCACCGTCTCTGCCTATATCGGGCTCATCAAAAACTGGCTGGCTAACGGCATGATTTATACACCGCACTATATGACCAGTTCAGTTCATAAAATGATGACACTGATTAATAGCGAACACCCTGAAAAGGTCACGTTTACCGACTTTTTCTATACAGAACCACAACTAGCAACTGCCCCCACACAATCGGAATGGCATGCAAGCGTTTAATCATAATCCACAAAAAAAGCTTCGACCACCACTGGTCGAAGCTTTTTAATATCCGGTTGCTTGCCGCGCCAAATTTTTCTCACGTTTGGCCTGGTACGCAGCTTGAATTTCATCTTGTGAAAACCCGAATCCACGAAGGCCCATGGTTAAAAACAGGTGCCAGGCATGACCAAAATCACCCTGCCGGTGTTCCGTTAGACTGGCTAACACCATCCGATTAATGGCTAAGTAAGTCTTATTAAGGTCCATGGTCGGGCCCGTTGTCAGTTTAGTCAATTCCTCGGGCGTCAACACCGTTAAGTGTGTCCACTGTTGTTTATGGAAGATCAGTAAAAAGAAGTCCAACGCGTCAACATACTCTTCTAATAACGTCTCACGCGGTGTTTGCCCCGGGTTATGTTTCCCCCGCTGGGTCTTCCACACCTTAAACCATTCACTAGTATTGGCAATTTCAGCCAGTTCGACGGTTAGCGCCACGTACGCATTCTGCAAACTTTGCTCACGTGTCCACCGAATTTGCTTTTCGCTGCTAACTTGCTGATCGAACTCGATACATTCCCTTAGCAGCATGGCAATATCTAACATCGCTTCTCCCTCATTACGCAAAGATCAATGGATCAGACTGAATTTCTAGGTCAGCCCGGTTATCCAGGTACCACTGGCAAATAAACTTATAATGCAGCAACACGTTCATTAGCGACACGTTGTTATCTGGATCGGTTGTAGTCATGACCCACCGCGGTTCCGTTACAGAACCAGCATTAACAATGCCAAACACCAAACCATCTTCAAGTTCAATGACGGCCCCGTTACCTTCCGGCGCATTTTGCAACATGTAGTGACTATCAGCAGAAGCCACGAATAACCGGTCAACCGTTCCAGCTGGCAAGATTGCGTGCTTCGTTTTGTATTGCGTCCCGTTCGTTGCTTCAAGCAAGTTGTAATCAACGGAGAAGTTGTAATCGTGTTCGAGGTCCTTTGCAAACGTAATCAGAGCATTGATCCCGGCCATACGGTCTGCTGCGACCTGATCATTCAAGGTCACCGCAAAGAGGTCGACGAATGCCTTACTGTTAAACCGCAACTGCTGGCGTTCCAGGTTAAGGTAGAACAAATGCAACCCAGAAGCGCGATCTGTAAAGAAGGCCCCACCATTGTGACCGCCAACCAACACAAACTTGAACGCTGGTTTATCTCCCAACGCCGCTAAGCTCATGCTGAGTTCCTCATGATCCGCTGCACTGGTCAAACTTAATCCCGTTTGATCGTGTAATTCTAACAGCCGTCCCATAAATAAGAGGTAGTAATCAGCCGCACTGTACTGGTGTGGAAAGGTCACAAAGTCCGTATCCATGGTAAATGAAAACAGCGCTGTGGCAGCTACCAGAAGCTCATCGGTCGACGTCGTTTCCGTTAATTGATCCAGGTGCTGAGTGAACTTAATTCCGTTACGAATCCCGTCTTTAATGTTGTTATTGTAAATTCGGAACCGTTGGCTCGGTGATAATGGTGTTGGCTCTGGGCGCTTTTGGGCTGGCTCAGCCGGCGCCGCAGACTGACTGGTCGTTGGCCGATAAACCGTGGTTGCCATCGGATCAATTTCACTCGTTGTAGCATCCGCCGTGCTCGTTGCTGCTGAGCTATTCATTGCGCTAGCACTTGCCTGCCCCTCTAATTCATCCTTGTCCATCAAAAGTTCACCCCGCCATCATTTGTTAGCTGTGTTTCATCCTTGCTTTCGATTCCCTTACCAATCAAATGGCTAATGTAATCCACGTACAGACGCTCGTTCCGATCTTTAAAGGTACTAAAGTCACCAAACACCTTACGAATGGCCTGCTTTTCGTAGCTTAAAATGGTGTCTTCTTTGGACAAGACGAGGGATTCGTCCTCATTGGCCTTCATACCCTTGTAAGCATTATTCGCGCGGTCATCCTCATTCGCAAGTTCTGTCAATTGATCCAAGATTTCCTGCCGTTCTTGCTTAGATTGATTTCCGTTAAACAGTGTCCGTGCTTCACCCAGCTCTTTTAATTCGGACCGCAACCGTTCTTTCACAAGATCACGTTGTTCCTGGCCGTCCACCAGATCCTGTAAGGCCTGGTTTTCTTCCGCAATCCCTTTAATTCGATCCGAGTTGTAGTTCTTGTTTTCTGCTTCCAGTTCAAACGATTTCGTCAGCTTGTCGTATTCCACACTATCGAACACGAACCGGGCGTTTAAAACATCTAATTCCCCAAACTGACGTCTGTCCCACCAATTTCCAAAGAACACATCAAAGTGTCCAGGTGTGGGTTCTTCAACGTAGAAAAATGGGTAAGTTTGCTTCAGGTAGGCAATCAGTTCAACACTTAAGTAGTGACTCAAGTCCTGGTGCAAATCTGTTACCAAGTCTGCTAAATGATTTGTTTCTGCCTGCTGGTTGCCACGAACCAGCGTATTATACCGTTTTGGATCAACCAATTCGTACACCTGGCGATCGTCAAAATTATCAATGGCGTTCGTCAGTTCGTCCAGGTAACGTAATTTTTGGCCGAGCTTACCGGATAATTCCGGGCGTACTTTCCGTGGTGCGGTTTCATTTGCTTGTGGATTTTCCATGCCGTCTTACCCCTTACCTAATTTCAGTTAACTTATGTCTATCGTACACTAATCCCCCCGGTGCGACAATTCTCGCAGCACCGGAAACACCTAATTCTTAAGGAATCATTTAGCTTTATTTTGCAATTGTTTCAATTCGTCATTGCCACCACCAGTTGACCATTTTACCGCGAGTAATAATTATCCCCATCTTATTAATTTTAAAAGTAAAATCACCGCACCGCCGCGATAAATTTCCATAAAAAAAGCGCCTAACTCGTGAATTTTTCTCACCAAGTTAAGCGCAGACGCTCTGACGAAGCCGTTATTCTGCCTTCGTAAAGTGCCACTTTTTATTCAAATAATAATAGAACGGAATCCCCAGTAAGGTCACCACGATCCCGATGGCCGTTGTCGTGAACTGAGTAAACACGGTGTTCACCAAAATGAACACTCCACCGATTAAGGCCACCAGCGGAATCCACGGGTACAACGGAACTTTGTAGGGCCGAAGTAACTCTGGTTGGCGCCGGCGTAGAATCATGACCGCCGCAAACGACATGCAGTAAAAAATCCACACGACGAACACCAACATGTTCGTGATGGCGTCAAACGCACCAGATAACATCATTAAGAAAGCAATCGCGTACTGAGCAAGACCAGCAAACCACGGCACGCCGGCCCGATTCAGTGAGGCAAATGCGTTTCCAAACGGTAGTTTATGTTCAACACCCATGACGTACGGAATCCGCATCCCCGTCATGATGTAGCCGTTTAAGCCACCATAAACTGAAACCAAGATCCCAATGGTAATAAACTTACCACCCACGCCGCCAAAAATGATTTTCGCAACGTCAGCCGCAACGTTTAGGTTCCCGGCCACCCGGCTAACGGGTTCAACAAATAAAAATACTGCGTTGACCAGCAGGTAAACAACCATGACCAACCCGATTCCTAGTGCAATCGCCCGTGGCAAATCCTTTTTGGGGTTCTTCATTTCACCGGCAATGTTTCCAACGTGCATCCACCCGTCGTACGCAAACATCGTGGCCAGTAAACCGTTTCCTAGTGCTGTCCAGAAGCCAAGATGGGCCCCGGCAACCACCGGAAACAGTGAGAAATCGACGCCACCGGAATGAAAGAACCCAAGCAGGACGATCAAAGCCAGCGGAATCAGTTTAACCACGAGTGCAACGGAGGTCACCCAGCCACCAGCCCGCGCACTGATCCAATTGATCAACAGCAGTGACAATGCCATCAACATTGCAATTGGCACGATCAGGTGTGCGTTCAGCCCAAATAAATTCGTAAACTGAGTCCCAAATGCAATCGCAATGGCCGCAATGTTAGCAGGAAACGCAATCACTGCCTGCGCCCAGCCGGCTAAAAAGCCCCAGAAGTGACCATATGTCCGTTCAATGTACCGTGTCATCCCACCGGCTTCAGGAAAGGCGGCGGCAAGTTCAGCGGCCGTTAACCCGGCACAAATCGTGATGATCCCACCAAGAAACCAGGCAAACATGGCCATACTTGATGTTCCCGTAGATGTCGTTACCGCGGCGGCCTTGAAGAAGACCCCCGCACCAATCACGGTTCCCATCACAGTTGATAAGGCCGGGAAAAAGCCCAGTGTTTTTTTCAGTCCATACTGCTCTGCGTGTTCTTCCATTCGTTACCTCTTTTTCTCCCGTTATGCCAAACAAAAAGATGGCGCACAGGCATGGCGCCATCCCACGATCAACCCATCGGTCAGTTGATCCACTTCATTATGCCCTTTTGGGGTTATGTTCAGAATGATTCACTCAACAGAACATTATGCCAAAAACAACTGCGCAATGCTAGCCCTGTGAAGTAAATTAGTTACAAATACAACTTTCCGATAGGCAAGCCCGTTCACTCCTCTTATTTCCCCCCACAAAAAGGTAATCATCGTTTGATCAACCTGGGTATTGTTATGCAGCAACGTGTGCTTAGCGCGTTTACCAGTAAATTTCTTTTCGGTATACGATTTCGCCCGTCCCGCAATCAAATAGCGGAGGGACTTCGAGGACACGTTTGGCACCGTCCCATCCGTTGCCCCGCCAGTATCTCCATAAATATTCAACACGTCCACCTGATGCTTCGGGAAGGTGTGCCGCAGCTTCGTCATTTCCGTATACGTTGTGTTCATCTTATTTGGTTTACCGTTTTGATCAAGGGTCATCCCCGCCGGCTGACGGATTCCGTCCGGAATTCCGCTAAAGTTTAGCCCTGCAAAATGACCCGCGATGTCCACTTGTTTAACCAGCTTGGGTAAGCGCTTGTCCTGGCCGTATTCCAACATGTAATAGAGCAGGGAAATATTTCCTAACGAATGCCCCACCATTTTCACTTCATGAAAATGATATTGCTTTTGCAATGCAACGACCACGTTTTTCGCCCACTCACCGTGTTTTTCGTAGTCTAGTTGCCGGTTATCTTCGTAGTTCACCTCAATGATTGGGTTCACTGCGTTCTTAGGAATCGTTCCCTGTAGGCGCACCTTCCCCGTCTTACTGACAAACGCCACGATTACCGTTTTGGTCACCCCAGCCGCCTTGGCCGCATTCACCATGTGCTCTTCCGCATGGTAGTTACTTCCGCCACCATGAAAAAACAGTGTTGGTGCGGATGACTGAACGTACTTGATTTTGGTGCTTGCTGACGTTCCACCAATCAGCAAAGCAACCGCCAGCGCAATGATGCTTAACAACCCCAGTTTGGTTCTCTTTTTCATAACATCCTCCCCATTAATGGCGCACGCTTTTAATGCTTATACCGTTAACCTTATGCGTCATAATCGTTACTTTAATTATAGACCTCCTAACGTTTAACACCTAAAAGGAACAAAAAAGATGTGCCGTTTAACCAGCACATCCCCAGTTCAAGTCGTTACCTACTGGGCAAAACCTGATATAATAAATCAATGGAAGGGTAGTAAGTGGTTAGATCACTTACTACCCGCTGGGATAGGTGTTTTGTGTGAGCTAACCGCTAATGGCGGTTAGCTTTTTTGATGATGTCGTAAGCCCGGGCAAGTCACACGATTGCCCGGGCCACGATATAAATGAACACAGCAAGCTACGCCATCATCCACACAAACTCCTGTCATCGATCCTCACCCCTTTACTGAGATTGGTGAAGATGAGGATTGGTAACACCCGTACCAGCTAAAACGTCTGCAAGTAGCTAACTTACAAACCGTCTGTATGTTTATTTTAGCCGATGTTGCCATCAATATTTGTATCAAAAAGATGTCAAATTCAAAAGGGTCAGTCCAAAATCCGTTGCGATTTTAGACTGATCCTTTTTTGATGTAAACGCGTTCCTGATTTTTATTGGAATAACAACGACCACCGACAATTACCCCTTGGTAATCGTCAGCCCACTGTTCACCACTTTATTGATGTCCATCGGTTCGATCCCGTTCCGTAAAATGGTGTGCCATTCTTCACCACGGGTGTGCACAACATCATCCAAATAAAGTTCCATGTGCCAACTCTCAGCGGCCAATGACCGGTAACCGGCATCCTTAATAAACTGCTGTAGTTTCGTGTTTGTCGGTCCCATTCGGTTAATCAGACCCACGCTACCGATCTGCGCTTCTAAGCCTTCTGAAAAGTGCAGTAACCGGATGTCCCATAAGTAAGACTGGTCCACGTCAGTAATGTTAAACTCCACTGTTTGTAGGAGTTCTTTTGTAATGAACGTCGGCTGCTGAATCATCAATTGATACCGCCATTCAGCGTCCCGGCCCGGTGTTACCCGCTCCCACATTGCCTGTAGTGGATACCGTTGGAATGGTTCGTACCCCTCAATCTCCAAATTATGTTCTGGTGCCGCCGCTAAGTAATCTGCGACCCGGTACAGCGCGTCTGCCCGGGCAATAAAATCACGATTATTCGGATTGGCGTTACCCGTCCCCGATAGCACAATGTACGGCCGTGTTGGTAAGTCGACGATCGACCCATTATTAACATCATGTGAGTACTCTGCTTGTTGAGCAACTTGCCAGTTTAGTTCACGATTAATCATTGTTATCACCCCTCAATAAAAGCGTAGCATAAACTAACCGTAATTGTAAGCGTTTTCATAAAACGTTTTGATAAATCTTGGGTAACTACATTAGGGAAGAAATTCACGTCATTAAAACGCGAAAGAATCCGCAGGCCCTTCCTCAGGTAACAACAAACAGCACTCATGGACCAAAATCGTCCATAAGTGCTGTTTGTTGTTACCTGAGCGAGCCTAACCGCGGTTTCTTTCGCTCTCTTTTTTTAATTTGCCAGTTCCCGAAAACTTGCCATCGCCGCTGGGGTCATCACCACGAAATCCTCTGGCCGTAGCAGTGACAAGCGGTGATTCGCCACCGTTCCCACCTCGAGGCCTAACGTCGTCGCCAGAACACAACCAGCCGCAAAATCCCATGGATTCAGGGTTGAAACGTACCCCACGTGCCGCCCGTTTAGCAGTTGTACAAACTCCAACCCAGCGCTTCCTAAAATCCGGACGCCTGAGGCATGGTAACCCACCGTCCCAAGGTTAAAGCGGTTGGTGTACAGTTGCCGCCAAGAAACACCAATTAGCCCATCTGCCAACGGCGTATTCTTGAGTTGCGGTAGTTTTTGATCGTTTTTATAAACCCCAATGGCTGGGCCACCCCAGTATAAATCATTGTTCATAACATCCAGAATGCCCCCAAATAGCGGCTTTCCATCCTCATAAACGCCGATCATCGTCGCAAAACAATCATGCTTTCTCACAAAGTTTAGTGTCCCATCAATGGGATCGACAAAGAAAACTAAGCCGTGCAGATTTTGTGGCCGCGCGTGCTTATTTTCCTCCCCCATGATCTGAGCTTCTGGATAGGCTGCGCTAATCTTGGCCTCTAAAAACGTTTCAATCGCTTCATCTTCATTTGTCACAAGGTCGTTCCGTGAACTTTTTTCAGCGACCCGCTCAATGCCATTAACACCGGGTCGTAATTGTTCAACGGCTTCAATCAGCCAACTCGTCACGGCCTGTGCCAATGTCAATTGTGCTGCTCTTTCCATGCTCGTTGACCCCTTTACATAATTAAACTAAATCTAAGGCGTGCACCACGTTCATCATGCCAATATCCTGAACTGCTGAGCTCAAAATAATTCGGTCAGCACCGGCACTTCGTAAAAATTCCACGCTGCCATCAATTTGCGCCTGATCCGTCGCTAACTCGACCTTGGTAATGATGCCAATGGCTGGTTTATTAAACATTGTGGCAAACCCAGGTGCAAAAATCTGCCGACGATCCAGAACACTTTGTAACATCAAGATTACGTCAGATTCCGCAGCCGTTACCGACAGCGCGCTGTAGAACCGGTGATGTTCCACAAATTCACCTGGTGTATCAACGGCGTCATCGAAAAACTCCACCGCCTGCGTTTTGTTATAGCGTAATGCCTCACCAGCCAAGCGCTGGTGGAGTGTCGTCTTACCGCAACCAACGGCACCAACCAATAGTGGACGTTTCATGACGCCACCCCTTTCAACCTGTTAGAACGGCCAGTTTGGGTCACTGGCGTCGAATAATTCTTCCTGAACACCCATTTCAACGTAAACATACCGGGCAATGACGAAGAAGTAGTTGCCAAGTGTTTCTAAAAAATCGACAGCTAATCCTTCCGAAGCACCAGCAACCAGTTTCACCGATCGGTATGCCTTCAGTGCTAGTGTCCGCGCAATTTGTAGTTCGCTTGCCTGAATACTACCACCTGGCACCACAAATTTATGGAGTTCTGGTAGTGTGACCGAATACTGGGTCGTTAACCCCTTGAGCCATTCACCTGCGCCCCCTGGAAACATTGCTGTATCAGGTGTCTCGCCTGGCTTAGTCAAATCAGCGCCAATGCAAAACAGAAGCCGCTGGATCGTTTTAAACTCCGCGTCAAACGGTCGTAACCCATTATTCATTGCCCGGACGCGACACAATCCCAGCCAGGCCGTTAACTCGTCTAAAGCACCATAAGCTTCCACTTGTTGCGCGTTATAGTCGTGAAACACCCGGTCTTGGCGCTCCTCGTTTGATTCGTTCATGCGTTTGTTCCCCGCTTTACTTTTGTATCTGCTTCATTGCATTCACGTTTTAAAGTACCATGTCCGCTAAAGACACACAAGTGAAGGGTATCTCAAAGGTTGAACCAACTACGATTGCGTCAGCGGCGTAACTCGAAAATCAAGAATCTGCTGCAACGTTGTTTGCGATGCAAGGAGGGCCGCCTTGACAGCATCCACTTGCCCAGCAACCAGGACAGAGCCACTAAACCGGTCAATGAAAATCACGTTCACATCGCTTGCCTTAGTGGCTACATCGGACGCGATTGCGGCCGCCTCACCCGGTGTGATCGTTAACAAACCAAGCGCCGTTGATGTATCCGCGATCCCCAGCTTATTAAAAATTTCCTCATCTGGGTGAACAATCACGTGGGCCATGGTGACTTGTTTACCAGGCACAGATTCTTGAATCACCCGTTCAAGTGTTTCTTCCTGTTCGTCCATCTTAGCCCTCCAGCCCCAATAACCGGGTCACATCACGGGCAATGACGACCTCTTCATCCGTTGGCACAACGAGGACCGTCACGGCACTTTCTGGTGTTGAGATTTGCTGTTCATTGGCCTCGTTTTTCTCAAGGTCGATCTGAACACCAAGGTACTTCAACTTGTTGGTGACAAGTCGCCGAATCAATGCGGAATGTTCACCAACACCTGCTGTAAACGTAATGGCGTCCACACCGTCCAAATCAGCGGCGTAAGCCCCGATGTAGAAGACGATCTGGTGAACATACATCGTTAGGGCTAACCGCGCCCGTTCGTTTCCGGCTGCCGCGGCTTCTTCGATTTCCCGTAGATCATTTGAAATTCCGGAAACGCCAAGAAGCCCCGAGCATTCGTTTAACATCTTTTTAATGGCCGCTGAATCCATGCCTTCATGTTCTTCTAAGAACGGAATGATCTGCGGATCAATATCCCCGGACCGTGTTCCCATCATCAAACCAGCTAATGGTGTAAAGCCCATAGAATTATTGATCGTTTTACCATCCAGTATGGCCGAAATACTGGCACCGTTCCCCAAATGACAGCTAATCACCTTCCGCGCCGTTGGAACCAAACGGTGCGTTTCTTCCGCAATGTACTGGTGACTCGGTCCATGGAACCCGAAGCGCTTAATTCCATACTTTTCATAATATTCATACGGTAGTGGATATAGTGCACTACTCATTGGAATGGTTGCGTTAAACGATGTGTCGAACACCGCCACCTGTTTTGCCTGTGGTAATTTCTCGCCAAACGCTTTAATTCCCTGTAAATTCACCGGATTATGTAGCGGTGACAGCGTACTCAATTCCTGAATCCGCTGCTCCACCGTTTCGTCCACGATGACTGAGTGAAGGTAATACTGACCCCCGTTTGAAACCCGGTGACCAACCCCCTCAATCTCATCCAGTGAGGCAATGATGTGTTCTTCCAGTAACGTTTGCATCGTCAAGGCCACCGCGTCATTGTGCGATAAAATGGCCTTTGTTTGTTGCACCCGTGTGGATTTTGTTTGCCCCGCCGGTGTGTACGTCAGCGTTAGCATCGCATCAGGCTTCCCAATCCGTTCAATCTGGCCAGCTGCTAAAAATTGTTCCGTTGGCATTTCATACAATTTGAATTTCAGCGAAGAACTCCCTGAATTAATTGCTAACACTTTATGTTTCATAATTTATGTCCCTCTTTTTATCAATTACTGAACTGAAAATAGTGCGGCTGCTAACAACCCACCAACCAGTGGGCCGACCATTGGAATCCACGCATAGTGCCAGTTGGCACCACCCTTATTTGGAATTGGTAAAATGGTGTAAGCCAACCGTGGACCCCAGTCACGCGCTGGGTTAATCGCATACCCAGTGGTCGTCCCAAGGCTCATCCCGATTGCCAGAATCAAGAAACCAACAACCAATGGTTTAAGCCCCGTGGTGAAGTTCCCAAGGTTTAGCAAAATATACATAAAGACAAACGTGCCAATAATTTCGCTTAATAAATTAAACAATGGGTTATCAATGGCAGGTACCGTTGCAAAGTTACCAACTGTGTTCCCGTCCTTCGTGGTTGTGGCCTTGAAGTGTGGGTAGTAATGAATCACAACCAGTGCGGCACCTAAGAATGCACCAATGAACTGACCAAGTAAGTATGGGAGCACTTGTGACCATGGGAAGAGACCAAACGTCGCCATCCCAATGGTTACTGCTGAGTTCAAATGTGCGTCAGAACCGACAGCGCCACCCACGTAAACACCCATGGTAACGGCCATTCCCCACCCGAAGGCGATCAACAACCAGTTACCGTTGTTTTTTCCGTACGTTTTGTTCAGGTTCAGGCCCGCATTAACCCCGGCCCCAAGTACGATCAAAATAAACGTTCCTAATAACTCACCTAAAAAGCCACTCATTTGTCTTCACCCCAATTATTCAATCACTTGCTGGTAGACTTCTGCCAGCTGTTCATCTGTTGGTACAATTGGATTCCCCGGGAACGTGCCATCTGTTTTCGCAGCGGCAACAATCGTTGCACATGCGGCTCTCGCATCCGCTGGTTTAACCCCAAAGGCCGCCAACGTTTGTGGACACTTCATTTGCCGCATCATGGTCTGCAACTTCCGGATCAATTCACGGACAGCCATCCGGTCTGTGCTATCAGCACTGGCCAAGCCGGCTTTACGAGCGGCCGCAGCATACTTCGCTTGAACCGTCTTATCCTGCGCATTAAATGCCACCACATGGGGAAGCATCATTGCACACGCCAAGCCATGAGGCACGTGGAATTGGGCCCCCAATTGGTGCGCAATTGAGTGCGTGATCCCAAGGCCAGCGGTGTTAAAAGCCAACCCAGCCGCTGTTGACGCCTCATGAACCGTCCGCCGTAACGCTAGGTTTTCAGGGTCACGGTACACAGCAACCAGGTCGTGACCAATAACATCAATGGCCTTTTCAGCAAGCGCATCCGTAAACAGGTTTGCATCCTTTGCCACCAATGATTCTAGTGAGTGGGTCATCACATCTAAGCCGGAAAAAGCGGTTACAGAACTAGGTGCACTAACAACCAGTTCAGGGTATAACAGCGCCACATCAGGAATTAAATGATCATTGATCAGTGGGAACTTGGCGTGGTTTGCTTCATCAGAAACCACGGCCGTGTTTGTTACTTCAGAGCCCGTTCCACTTGTTGTCGGAATCGCCACAAAGCAACTCAACGTCTCACCACTCACCTTTTCACCAAAGCTCCGAATGGCTTTGGCGGTATCAATGGCAGAACCACCACCCAACACAACGATGACCGTTGGTTTAAAGGCCAAGTATTCCTTAACCCCTGCTGTAATGCTTGTCAGCGGTGGGTTCGGTTTAACATCAGCGAACGTTTGGATGGTTGCACTACTTGGCAAGTGTCCCTGGATCATCTTCAGTGTATCACTGCCATCTAAGAATGGGTCACACACAAAGAAGACCCGTTGGTTAGTAAAAGTTTGAAGCATGTTTAAACTATCTGAACCGGCAATGATTTTTGTCGGAATGGTAAATCGAGCCATTTTGCGTCACCTCGTTTATTAGTTCCAACTACGCATGGAGAACCCTTGTGGTGAGTTCAACCGACGACGCCGTGTAAATGACTTCGCCGTGGTTGTTCCTTCACCAGTTGGCGTTGCAATTGTTAATGCAGACGCACCAGTAAAGCCAACCCCTGTGCCGGCGTAAGTCGGGCCATTAACAACGAAGATTGACGTGTTCATCCGGTGTGACGCTTTGTTAATGTGGATCAAGTCACGTGAGTGGATCGACGCGGTGTGATGGAAGCCTTGTTCCACTTCAACGGCCGTCTTCAACACACTGGTGAAGTCTGGGCAGCTAACGATTGGCAAGATTGGCATCAAGTTTTCAGTTACAACTAACGGATGGTCTTTGGCAGCTTCCAGAATAATTTCCACTGGTTGACCTGTGTAGCTGATTCCAGCTTGGTCCAAGATGAAGGTTGCATCCTTTCCGACAAACTTCCGGTCAGGTGTTCCCTTACTGGTAATGGTCATCGTGGCTAATTTTTCAATGTCATGTGGGTCAGTTACCAAGAAGGCGCCTTCTGCTTGCATGTTGCGAATCAGTTCATCCTTAACGGACGCTTCAACAACGACTTCCTTTTCAGCAGTACATAAGATGTCGTTATCAAATGACGCTGAATCGATAATGTTGTGGGCAGCAAGCTTAATATCGGCCGTTGCATCAACCATTGCAGGTGGATTACCGGCACCGGCACCAATGGCCTTCTTCCCACTTGTCATTGCTTGATGCACAACTGCTGGGCCCCCAGTAACAGCCAGTAAGGCAATGTCTGGGTGCTTCATCATTTGTTGAACCGCTTCGATACTTGGTTCTTCAACCCCAACGACCAAGTTTTCCCAGCCCGTTGCGTCGGCAACAAACTCGTTCAACTTTTCAATCGTCCAACGGGTAATGTTTTTTGCACCAGGGTGAGCACCAAAGAAGACCGTGTTCCCACCGGCAATCATCATGATTGCGTTGGCGATAACCGTTTCGGATGGGTTGGTACTTGGACCAACCGCCCCGATAACACCGTATGGTGCGTATTCATACATGATCAAACCACCGTCACCGGTTTCGGCTTCTGGTTGTAAGATTTCTGGTCCTGGCGTGTTGTAGAGCGCGTTGTTTAACTTCGCAATCTTTGCACTAACCGTTCCCATCCCAGTTTCATCATGAATGGCTGTGGCCATTTGTTCGATGTAAGGACGGAACCCTTCTTTAATGGCGTCAATCACCTTTGTCCGGGTTTCGATACTTGCATCCACAAACCGGTCTTCAGCAGCCTTTGCAGCTGCTACGGCACTGTCCACCGTTGGGAAAATCCCATGGTGGCCACCAGCCGTTGTCCCTGCTGATACTGTTGTTGTCGTTTCACCGGCAGCTTGCTGTTGAAGTTCTGCCTGAATGATTTGTCTAATTTGCGCTTCTAAATCTGCCATCGCTACTTAATCCCTTCTAAGAACTGGTGAACACCGGCTTCACAAATTGCCTGGTCTTCTTCGACTGCACCGCCACTGATACCAAGGGCACCAATGATTTGTTGATTAACGATCAATGGAATCCCACCGGCAAACGAAACAAGTTTGCCATCAAGCATGGTTTCCATTTCGTATAATGGTGCTCCTGGTTGAATCTGAGCACTAACTTCTTTAGTTGGTTGTTTCATTGCCAATGCAGACCACGCTTTTTTGGGTGCCAATTGGATACTAACCAAGTTGGCATTCGTCATGTGGTATTGCATCAGTGGATTTCCGGCAGCATCCATTAAGCACATGGATACGCCAACACCCAGTTCGTTAGCCTTTGCTTCTGAAGCATCAAAAACTTTGTTAAAGTTGGCCCGGTCAAAGACTGCGGTCCCATCTTGGTTCTTAAATGCTGCTTGAACACTCGATAAAATGTTTTCAATTGCCATTATTATTAACTTCCTTACTTAGTGTGTTTGGTGATCCTGAACTGCTTCTTGGTACCGCCGGACAATTTCATCACACATTTGTTCTTGATGATCAGCTTCATCCTCATCACGAGCAACGATGTACAAAAAGTCGGACAACCGGTTTGCATACCGCAGGACGACCGGACGAAACGGTCTGTCTTCATTTAACCGAATTAACAGTCGTTCAGCCCGCCGACACACCGTTCTACATAAATGCAGATGGGCGCCGGCAACGCTTGTGCCCGGTAAAATAAACGCGTGGAGCACCGGTAATTTTGCCGTATAATCGTCAATCACCCGTTCCAAGCGAGCTACGTCGGCGTCCTCAATGCGGTCGCTCTTTCCGTAAAAGCGGTCAGCGTCTGCCGAAGCAATCTCACCATCTAAGATGAACATGCGTTCCTGGACCCACTTTAACAACGCCCGGTTTTCCTCACGCTGACAAAACTTTTCTGCCACACTGATTTGTGCGTTGCATTCATCAAATGTGCCATATGTTTCAACACGGTCAGAATACTTTTTGACCCGTTCAACGGTGAAGAGGGCCGTGGTCCCCTTATCACCCGTTTTGGTATAAATTCCCATGGTTGAATCCTCACTTATCAAACCGGTCGATAATTCCAACAATAGCGGAATCCACAACGTCCCGGGGCCGTGTCCCTTCATTTTGTGTCTTCCGGGCACCTGCACCACGAACGAGTAACACCAGTTCACCGATGCCGGCCCCCACTGTATCAGCAGCGACCTCCTCGGAACGGACAGCGGCCATGTTGCTATCGATTGGTTGCACGATCATCAGCTTACGCCCGACTAACGACTCATCTTTCTGCGTCGCGACCACGCTCCCAATCACTCTTGCCATATACATGCTTGATCCGTCCTTTCACGTACCTCAATGTGTTGTGCTAATAGTTCGTCGTGTGCTGCCATGGTCAGCCGCTGACGGTGCTGTTTGACCAGCACAGCGTGTAACGGCAGGCCCAACACATCACTTCTGGTTATCACCGCTGCTTCCTGGGCCGTTAAGACTTCACCCGTCGGCAATGCAATGGTGACCGGCCACGTGGTCAATAACGGCCACGGGACAAGGTTCACATCTGCCACCGTTAACTGTAACGTCACGGCGGCATGATCACGCCATGCGGCCTGAACAAACGTTGTTAGTGGTGTCGTCGTCAACCGGTATAAATCAGCAATCGCCGTTGGGGGCACTTCGGTCACCACAACGGTTGCCGCTGTGAGAAACAGGGTCTCTTCAGCCGTGGCAACGTCAGCAAACGAAAGTGTTGTCACCGTTTGTTCGCGTTGTTGCAACCGCTCAATAACCGCCGCAATCACATCACTTACTGAATCACTCATCGCGACGCCTCCGCAGCAACTCCTAAATCGCTTAACGCGATCCCAAGCGGCGTGACGAAGTCTGGATACGCAAGTGCTAAGACCGGAACGCCTAACGTTTTGGCCATGGTGGGCGCAAACTCACGAAAGTTTGTTGCACCGCCAACCGCAATCACGGGTTCAACCAGCTGGTTACCTGCCACGTTTGCAACGATGGCAGCCATTTTTTCCACCACCGGGCGAACGACTGCAAACACGTCGTCTTCCCGTTTCCGATCACGTTTCAGCACTTCTGCTGCCGCGTGATCCAAATGCTGACTCCCAGCGACAACCAGCGTCATGTGGTAGCCACCAGTCGGCTCATCGCCAACCCGTTTTAACGTGTCGTTCTTAAAGACACTGATTCCCGTTGTTCCACCACCAACATCGACGATCGTACCATCCGTCACGCCCAGCATTGTGGCCGCAGCGGTTGGTTCATCAACAATGTTGGTGCACGTCAGGCCACTGTCCTCGATGACGTTTGCCACGGCCTTACTATTTGACTCACTCACACCTGGTGGAATTGCCCCAGCTGCGGTGGTCAACGTTACGCCCAGAGCGGCTTCCGCCCGGGCCTTAATGGCACGAACAATGGTGACAGCCTCACCATAGTGAACAACAACCCCATCACGAACTGCCTGATCTGGGACCGCTTCACCATAAATTGGTTCACCGTCATCATTGATTACCGCAAACACAATCGTGGCAGTCCCCAAATCGACACCAACCCGCAAATGGTCAGTCACCGTCGCTTGAGGATCAACATGTGGTGCTTGCGTCACAAGGCTGTTAAAGGCGGCTAAGCGCGCTGCTTGTTTTTCAAACATGCCAGTCCCCTCCTAACGGTTTATTTGTTCGGAATAATCTTTGCAATGGTATTTTTGTTGATTCCTGCGGCGTTTGCTTCATCCGTGTCAATGTGCATTTCTAACACGAAGTCTTCACGTGGGCGGGCAATCACGTCATTAAACGTCAACCGCCGATTCCCTGTTGTCACTTCAACACTGATTTCATCACCGTAAGAAACGCCGTACTGCTTAGCGTCTTCCAGGCTCATGTGCACGTGCCGCTTCGCAGCAATGGCACCATAAACTGGGATCCGGGCGTCCTTCGTTTCTAAAATCACTTTAGCAGCGCCGTCTAAATCACCAGACAAGTGAACGGGTAAGTCCACTCCGACTTGAATCCCGTCTGTCAATGACAATTCAACTTGAGAGTATTCACGACAAGGGCCTAAGACCCGAACGTGTTCCACCCGACCACGAGGGCCGACAACCGTAACCGTTTGCTTAGCCGCAAAGTCAGCTGGTTGCTTTAAGTCACGGAACTTTGTCATTTCTTGACCTGGAAACAGGCGGGCAAAGTCTTCCTTACTCAAGTGAACGTGATGATTAGAGACCCCAATGGGCATGCCCGGTTGGGTCTCTTCTTCAATGATTTGTTTAACTAACGCGCGTAACTTATTCTCATCCATTGTTCCACCCCGTTAGTTTTACTTGTTACTTGGCAAAATTGCTTCAACATCTGTATGCGGACGAGGGATAACGTATGAAGCGTACACATCGCCAACAGATTCTGCGGAAGCTGTTCCTGCATCAACGGCAGCTTTAACGGCACCAACATCACCACGAACCATAACGGTTACTAACCCTGAACCGATTTTTTCATAGCCAGTTAATTCAACATTAGCGGCCTTAACCATTGAGTCAGCGGCTTCGATTGCGGCAACTAAGCCCTTTGTTTCGATCATTCCAAGTGCGTTATTCATGTTTGTTTCCTCCAATTTGTTTGTTAACAATTACTGTTCTGGTTTAGTACTCTTTGTGTTTCGGCGGTTCGATGCTGGGCGCCGTTTTGTCGTGCTGGCACTCGCTGGTTTTGCCGCTTGGCTTGCTGGTGTTTCAGCAACTGGTTCTGGTTCTGTCGTTAATTCTTCAGCCACTTTTTCAGCTGGCTTTTTAACGAGTTCATCTAACCCATTTGCTGGGCGGGCGATGACCTGTTTTGCAACAAAATGGTCAACTTCCTCAGCAGCCTGGCTTCCGGCAGCGATGGCAGCGTTAACCGCCCCAACATCGCCGCTGATAAACACTGTCATTTGGCCGGCACCACGGGCACGTTCAACCTTGTCAACGTGGACGTTTGCCGTTTTGACCATCACATCAGCAACCTTAACGGCTGTTGAGTAACCACCAACTTCTAATAATCCTAATGCATCGTTCATAGAATCAATCCTCCCTTCTCAAAGTCTTTAAATGGGACCCGCTTAACCAACCGAGCGGCGTTTGCGCCTAAGCGACGTAAATCCGCTGGATCAGATAATGGGACCCGCGCAAGGGGTTTATCCGCCGGCAAGCTGTTGTGATGTAAATAAGCTGCCTCATCGTCAAACCCGATCCCGACGTTTAGTTGCGCCATTTGTGCCGCTTCAAACGCCCGTCCAATTGCCGTTTGTGCCGTTGTTTCAGTGGTCCATCGAAACGGAATTTCTTCCTCTTCGATGCCGTAAAGCAACGGTAAAATGGCAGCTTGCTCTTGACCCGCAATTAAGATGGTTGGTTCAGTTGCCATAATTAATGGGTCCCTTCTTGTAATTCATTGGCATAGGTGAGGATCAATCCCGTTGCCACCGCGTTTCTTGGCCCCTCAACGGCCCGAACGTTCCCACGGCCCGCAACCAGGTTGTAGTGGGATAACGCGTCGGTCACTAGCTGAGGAATTTCAAAGTCTAAGGCAGAACCACCAACAATGACGACAAACGGAATGTCGCGGATGTTTCCAGTAGGACTCACTTTTGCCAGCGCCCGCAGTGCATTGGTGACAAAGACTCGCTGCTTAGCAGACTGCCGAACAGTTCGAATCTTTTCAATTGAAACGTCACCTGGAACCGGGACAAACCCGGTTGGCTTAACCACCACGGTCCGGGCAAAGAGATCACCGGAGAGGGCTTCATCAAAGAACTGCACGCTCCCGTCTTCATGACGAATGTAAAATAAACTTTCGACCTTCGCTAACGGGTATCGTTTAATGTCTTCGGCCAAGTACAAGTCATCCAGCCCTAATTCAGAGTTGATGATCATGGTCGTCATGTCACCGGCCCCGGCCAAATGAAT
This sequence comes from Furfurilactobacillus entadae, assembly GCF_045862745.1. Classification (NCBI taxonomy): domain Bacteria; kingdom Bacillati; phylum Bacillota; class Bacilli; order Lactobacillales; family Lactobacillaceae; genus Furfurilactobacillus; species Furfurilactobacillus entadae. Next base: position 85,221 of record NZ_BQXN01000003.1, read on the forward strand.
GGCCACGATGTCGCCTGCCTTATCAATGATCGACGCATCGGAGGAACCAGCACCAAGGTCTAAGATGGCCAGTGGCGCCTGTGTTCCGGGAGTCGTCAACGCACCACGAATGGCCGCTTCGGCTTCCACACCACCAACTTCAACGGTAACGCCAAAGTCATGGTGAATTTCGTCCGCGATGGCCTGCATTTGCAGATGGTCCGTGCGAACCATTGACGCGATCCCGACTGCTTGTTCCATTGAGAACTCACCAGCCAGACCACCCTTAACATCATTTGGCACGGAGGTATCAACGGCCAACAGATCCTGAATGTAAATGTCTTGCATCCGTTTGTCCGTTAGTTCCGCCATCGTCTGCCGAACCCGTTCCAGCATGCCACCAATGTTTGTGCCAGCTTCCCCGGTCACATTGTCGATCTGCTTAAACGAGGACACAGTCTTCATGATCTTGTCGGCACCGGCAGAGATCCCAACCTGTTCTTCATGGTCATCACCGTTAATGTGAACCGTTCCGGCCGGAATGACCCGAGCCTTCACGTCCCCGGCGGGTGTTTTGATGACCACCGCTGACCGGTTACCAATTAAGGCCCGGGCAACGGGAACCACGTTTTTCGTTTGTTCCGGTGTCAATTCAAACACCGTTGCGATCCCGTATGGATTGGATAATTGCTTAATGACTTGCCCTTTATCAGCCACTTCAACGGCGGCCAGCATGTGCTGCGGGACCTTTTCCAGTAACGACACTTCATCCACAATGGGAATCTTGAAGTCCAACCGGTTATCAATGAGGACCCCGTCGTCACCCTGAAGGATGGCACCGGTAACCTTGAATCCGGTTTGATGGTACAGGTTCAGCAGTTTAGCGGCATCGCCAAAGTCAACTTCTTTGGGAATTAACACAATGTACGTTTTATCCGTTGTGCCCTCGTTGACAAGGTCGGTAATCAGGATGGTTTCCCCAATACCAACGCCCAGTCCCCCGGGTGTTCGCGGATTGTGACCAATCATGGTTGATTCTGTGATGACGGTTTCAGTAATCGTCTCCATCGCCACATCACCAATCACGGGGGTTGCTTCGTTGATCCGAATGAGATCCACGTCGTTAATGGTGAGTTGACTCTTTGTCAACACCCCGTTAATGGCCGTTCGAATCCCCACGAGATTTCGTTTAGTCCCCTTGATCCCGGTTGTTGCGGTGATGTCAGAGTTGATAAACTCAACCTGACCCGTTGGCGTCACGTTAGCTAACGCTACTTCTGTCGACGAATTACCAATGTCGACACCAATCACTGTTTGCGTCATAACGACCTCCGTTAGTTATCACCCTTCAACTTTTTCCGGATTTCGTAGTTCTTAGCGGCTTCACGAACAAAGTTTGCTGAAATTGTGGCGTGGTACTGTTGTTCCAGTTCATTTGCCATGTCCAGTAATTCTTGTTTGCTCGACCGGTATGGCCGTAATGCACCGTACATTTCCAGTAACCGGTCATCAGGAATTGCCGTTAATTCTGCGGCGCGATCAAAGTTACTTTGAATGGCAGCCCGACCAGCGTTCTTGGCAATTTGGCCCTGTGCTTTTAACGTTGCTGGCGTGATCCGCAAGTCTTCGGGAGTAATCTTGTCGTTGACCACGTTTTCCAACGTAATGTCATTAACGCGCTTCCCCGTTGGTGACTTGATCAAGTCAGGATGTTTGCTAAATAACGGATAGTCGCTTCGGCCCAGTTCCTTTCCATCGGGCTGTGCCTGACTTCCAGTTTGGGCGGTTGCTGTGGTTGTGGCTTGTGGGGCACTCTTTGTATCAGAGTCCTTCAAATCGGCCATTACTTTCGCAACGAGATCTTCCATTTCACTCATGTTGACGTTCCTTTCTCAGCATTCCAAATTAGAAATGCACTTCGATTTCATCGGGTGCTTTCCCCGTTACAACGTATTTTGTTTCTTTGATGTGCATTAAAGCTGATTTTGCTTGGTAAGCAACCCGCGCCATTTGGTCACTAACCGTTGGCACTGGGTTTGGTGATTCACCCTTCGCATACTTTGCAGCGTTGACCCCAATGGCCCGGTAAGTATCCAACGTCAGCACGGGTGCTTGTGGGAATAATTCCAGGTTACTTAATGGTTCTTCATCACGCTGGTGAATAATGGCGGTTCCTTTTGATTGAATGGAAACGGCAATTCCTGACCCTGACAGATGGTCAGCTTCAGCGCCAGAGAATGAAACGTCGGCTGTCCGGTAAACCTTAATGACACGGGCCCGTAACCCTTCTTCTTCAATTCCGGCGGTCACTTGTCGCAAAATGTCGCGGTGGGATAACCCCGTCATGTTTTCCGTTAAATGTTCTGCAAAACCTGGTAAAACGGAAACAACAACTTCGTCCACAGCGGTTCCTTTTTTAGCAACCCCAACGTGTTTAAACCAGTCCAACTTCTTTGGTGCGTCCGTTGCTTCTGGTTGGCCCTCATGTTCGGCCGTTGCAACAGCGGCTGGTTTTGTTTCTGCTGAGCCACTGCCAAACGACACTTCCTTGTTGGTGGCGGCCGTTTCAGCGATCACTTGTTTAACAATTTTTCTTAATAAATCAACATCGATATCTGCCATGTGTGGCATCCTCCCTTCTTCACGCGGATTTAGAAGTCCGATGGATCAATGGCCATCGGAATGTCCTTGATTTTCTCCCAGGTTTCGCCTGATACACGGTACCCGGTTCCAGGACCCTTGTAGTCATTATTGTCGTTAACGGCAGAAATGACGTTCCAATCCTTGTCAAAAATGGCGGATGTTTGCAGGAAGTCTCCGGCGATCCGTTGTTGTAACAGACTCAAAACGGCCTGGGCAACATCACGGAAACCACCGTTGTAAAGTGCCTTAACGATGTCGATCCCGGTAATCCCACGGTCCATCATTTCTTGGGCAGCCTTCATATCTTCAACAAGGTTCCGATCTGGCATGTCCTTTGAGCTGTTTGCGTAGGTTGCGGCTTCCACTTCTTCATCCGTGATCTTTGGTAGCCCAATGGCTTCAAAGACCGTTTGAAGGGCTTTAGCAGCTTTATTTCTAACTTTGATGACGTCTTCTTCCTTTACAGGAACGATCCCACCGTTGACCTTTAAGTCACGTTGCATCACGTAGTAGTCATCGTAGTCCATGGCGTCGGTGTTTGAACCGGCAAACATGTTGTCTTCGTTTGGTACTGATGAGTAACCGGAAGAAACGTAGTCAGTCCCGGCCAAGAATTGACCCAGTAACCGTTCTGTCCGCCGCATGTCTGAGTGTGAAAAGGCTTGGTCATTACCAGAAGCACATTCCAAATCAATCATCATACATAACAAGTTTTCACCCATAACGGAGCGAATTCCTGATGGAACGGCACCGGGGATCCCGATACAACTAACACCACCGTTTTGCAGTCCCTGAACCCCACTGGCCTTTGTAATGTAGATACAACGGGCTTCCAAGTAGAGCATGGATTTTCCTTCGGCGTAACCCATCATAACTTCTGAACCAGAACCCGAAGTGAACCGCATCTTCAAGCCACGAGAAGCGTAACAAGAAGCAAGGAATCCCTTAGACCAAGGTGTGTCATCCCCATCCGTAAACACTTGTTCAGTCCCATAAACGGAGATGGTTTCGGCATAGGCGGTAAACCCACGCATCCCTAAACTCAGTTCCAGGGCTTCTTCAACGGAACATTGAGTCAGCACACCAGGACGACCTGTTTGGGCCCCAATCATGATGGAAATGGCGTTCAGTGGTGCATAACGGGCAACCGCCGTCGTCGTTTCTTGTTCTGGGAATCCACGCAAAGCGGCATCAGCTGCGTCGGCAGCGATTTGAACCGGGTTATCACGCAAGTTAGTCACGTGACATTGCGTTGCTGGTGTCCGCCGTGGCCGCATCTTTTGGGTGGCCATCATCATTTCAACGAAGTTCAACTTGCTGATTACTTCAACCGCTTTGGCTGGTGTCATCGCAGTGGTCAGTGGAATGATTTCTTCACGAGGGACGTTTGGATCACACAACATGTTTGCTAACTTAAAGGAATCCATTTCCATAACACGTTCAGCATTACGTTGGTCGATTCCGTGGTCAGCGATGTACAGGTCGATCAAATCGAAGTCGTCACGTTTCTTACTGTCTAATTCCGTAACCACACCGTTTTCAACCTTGATACTTGGCTTTGGATCGTTGGGTCCTTCTAGGGCAACGAACCCTTCTTCTGGCCATTCTTTAACAAATCCATCTTGATGGATCGGCATTTTTTCTAATGCTTCAAACCGTTTTTGACGCTTCATTATGTCCTCTCCTTTTTACTAGATGTAGGAAGGAAAATCATTTGTTGGTTTTCCACCAAGCGTGCCTAGTAAATCAAGCCCAACTTCACGTGCTGCAATAACTGCTTGACGAACTGCACCAGAATCACCCGAAATGTGTAAGATACCTTCGTTTGAATAACTGGTTCCGTACGCTGGCGAAGCAAATGATAAGACATCAACATTTGCAGCCTTCAACGCAGCATCTGCCATCACAACACCGATTCCGGCTGGTGCACCAGCAATTAAGCCGTACGCTTTCCCCAGTGGTGCGTTAAACGCAAACTGAGCAGCCTCACTGGCCCGAGCAGTGTATTGTAATTCAATGTGGCCGGCTGGTGTGTTGTACACATCACCGAACTTTTGTGGAACGGCAGCTAACGCCACTTCAATGGCCCGCCGAACGTCAGAAACATCGTTCCCACCAACAATGATCAAAGAACCGTGACCAGCACCGCCCTTAGTATCACGTGGCATTTGGATGCTAACAACTTCCGTGTTCGTTGCCTTAACGGCTTCGTCCATGGCCATGATTTGGGGACCCCCACCAGAACGGGCGGATAAAATCCCTAATGACCGAAATTGCTTTTCTAAATGTAAGTGTTCGGCTAAATCGCTATCAACGTTTGCAACGACCATCCCAATGGTGTCACCAATGGGAGCGGTTCCAACAAACTCCGTAAGACTTGACTTACTAACACTAGCTGGTGTGGCCGTTGAAGTCTTCCCAGAATCTAACAACTTGCCCATTACACGGTTTACTAATTCATCTGTATCTGCCATGACTTATGCGCTCTCCTACTTGCCTGACTGAGGTAACAACGTTTCAATGTCCTGGTGTGGCCGTGGGATGACGTAGTTTGAAACGACTTCCCCGTTTTCTTCTGCCGCACTTACACCGGCATCAACAGCGGCCTTAACGGCACCAACATCACCGCGAACCATCACGGTGATCAAACCCTTACCGACTTTCTCTTGGCCTACAAGCTTAACGTTTGCAGCCTTGACCATCGCATCAGCAGCTTCAATTGACGCGATTAACCCGCGTGTTTCGATTAAACCCAGTGCTTCTCTATCCATAGAACATATCCTCCTCCGGGAGATCCCGTATAAAGTAAGCTTTTACTACAGCCCTACAGTACCGAAAAAGCGTTATCATTTATTGCTATGTCTATATATTCACATATAGGCAAACTATTAAATTGTTGATATACTGTCTTATAAAGAAGTGATGTTGCTGTCATTTGGTAGCGATACCATTATCATTCTTATGGCATTTATTGAGCATATTATCGGAAAATGATCATAAAGTGGCACTTTCTTTACTTTTAGTTTTTTCTTGGAGGATAAAGCCGATGAACGAAGACCTTGCGCAGCTCCTAACAACCCAACAACTCTGTCAACTGAACCACCTGTTGACGAATTTTTCACAGGCCACCGGAAGCGTAACTGTCATCACAAGCCCTGGTGGGCAAACCATTTCAAACGTTTGTGGTTTTTCAATTTTTAATACGTTTAGTGATGATGCTGTTGGCGAAGTCGCCGTCCCACAAAACAAAACCGTTGATATTAGTGAACACTACACCATTAGTCGGTTGCCGTTGATCCTTGACGAACAGTTAATGGGCTTTGTTTGTTGCGGTTACCTAGACGTTAACCAAAGCGCCTATTCACCGTTTGGCCCCACCGGAAACTCAGCTGGTGAGCGTGCTCAAGCGTCAATCACCTTGTTGCACTCCGTCATTCAACGAGAATTAGAGGGCTACCAGTTCCAAGCAGGTGGTGCCCCAGTCCAAGTCCAAATGCCGGTCATCCACCAAGCACCCGCTCTTCACACGGTGCCTGATAAGAACAACTTCCACGCCTCACTGGCTAAGATCGACAGCATTTCAACGACAAACAAGGAAATTAGTGACGCATTAACCTTCATTGAACAGCACCTTAATCAAAACATTTCGTTAGAAGAAGTCGCCCAACGCGTTTATCTATCAAGCTTTTACTTCTCGAAACTCTTTAAAAAGTCCACAAACATGAATTTCTCCGACTACTTAGCGGCAAAGAAGATCAAGCGAGCAATGGTGCTTCTCCAAGACACCAATACCCCGGTTAACCTCATCGCCCACCAGCTGGGCTTTTCGCAGACGAGTTACTTTAGCAAAACGTTTAAACGCTACGTTAATGAAACCCCCTCAACGTTCAGAAAGTCCTTCCAATAATCCGAAAATGAAACATGACAAAAAAAGACAACTGTGACTCAGTTGTCTTTTTTTAATCGCAAAAGCACACCAGAAGAAGACCAACATTGTAATTGCATAAGAGCATAAACTTAGTTTTACATATTGAAAGGGGTTTATTACCTATGAAGAAGTTTGTTCGTTTCGCCATCGTTCTTGCCGTTGTTATCTTTGGGTTTGTTGCTGCAGGACACGTTCAGTCCGCCAGTGCTGCCACTAACAAGGCAACCATTACCTTAACGCAGGACAAAAAGCAGTTTGCTAAGAAAACAGTCACTGTTAAGAAGGGTAACAACTTACTCAGTGTCATGAAGAAGAACTTTACCGTTAAGGAAAAGGACGGCTTCATCACAAGCATCAACGGTCACAAACAGGATGACGCCCAAAAGAAATACTGGATGTTCACCGTTAACGGCAAGGAAGCCACTAAGGGTGCAAAGGACATTCAGGTGAAGAAAAACGATAAGGTGACCTTCGACCTATCCGTCACAAAATAATGCAACGCCATTTCGGTGCTAACATTGCCACCCCGCGTTACATTACGTTTATCGCCATGATGACCGCGATCTGTGTTGTGGGGCGCTATATTTTTCAATTTCTCCCCAACATCCAACCAGTAACGGACATCCTCATTTTTCTAACGATTTATTATAGCTTTGCGGTCGGTGTCTTTGTTAGCATTCTGTCGATCCTCATTTCAAACATTCTGTTAGGATTTGGTCCCTGGACCATCCCACAGATCATGGCCTACCTTGTGGTTGTTCTGGTCGTGACAGCAGCTAGTCACCTGCGGCTTGTCAACCGGTCAATTATCGTTCAGAGCGGGTTAGCCCTTCTCATGGGGTACCTGTACGGATTTACCGTTAGTCTAGGGCAGCTTCCCGTTTTGGGTGGCTGGCACCAGGTGATCGTCTATTGGCTTGGCGGGCTATCCTTTGATACCCTTCACGCTGGCGGTAACCTCGTGATTTATCTAATCTGTATGCCAGCTTTGAAGCAGACGTTTATCCGGCTTCACAATCACATTCCGGTACCCATGCGTTACCAAGATTAAGGCATCATCAGACAAAAAACGCGCCAAGTCGACTAGACTTGGCGCGTTTTTTGTCACCGTGGTTATTTCGTAAAATCAAACCCAACGTCGGCGGCCGTGTTCATGTTTGTCAAAACGGCTTGCAGGAGATCCAGCCACGGTAATAACATCACCGCGCCGGTCCCCTCGCCCACACACAACGCCAAGTTAAAGTACGGCTTCAGCTGTAAGGCTTCAAGGACGAGCTGTGAGCCACGTTCATGCGATTCATGTGACGGAATGACGTAATTGATCACCCCCGGCTTTAGTCGTTCAGCAATCAATAACGCGGCATATGAAATGAAGCCGTCGAGAACGATTGGCACCCCGAAACGGGCCGCATACAGGAGCGCGCCAGTCATCGCGCCAATTTCAAAACCACCAACGTTGGCCAATACATCAAGGGCGTCTTCATGATCAAACGACCGCTGTAAACTTGCCGTCACAACCTGCTGTTTGTGGCGCAAGCGCTGGTCTGAAATGTTCGATCCGCGGCCGACCACTGCTGCTGGATCAGCATGAAGCAGTGCCGCAATGATGGCCGCAGCCGCAGTTGTATTACCAATCCCCAGCTCACCGATGGCCAAGATATCGGCATGATGGGTCACCACCGCCGTTTGCGCTGTTTCATAACCAATGGTAATTGCCTGGATTGCTTCCGGCTTCGTCATGGCTGGACCGGTCAGTAAATCGCTGGTTCCAAAGCGAATTTTTTGGTTCAGAACCTGCGGCTCATTAATGGGCGTCATGATCCCAACGTCCACCACCGTCACGGCGCAATGCGCCGCTTGGCACATGGTGGCCACCGTCGTTTGGCCGTTGACCGTGTTGACGGCCTGTAATGCGGTCACCGCCTGTGGCGTGGCTGACACGTGTTCAGCGGCGACCCCGTGATCGGCCGCAAACACCAACAGTTCCCGGTGCGCCGTTGTCACAGTGACTTGGCGCTTAATTCCAGCCAGTTGAACCGCCAAGTCCTCCAGCCGCCCGAGGCCCCGGATCGGTTTTGCCAGTTCATCCAGTTTTTGTTGCATTTGCCGACGTGCGCTCACTGAAATTGGGGCGCAGGTCCACATTGTCTGCCAATCATCCTTTAGCATTGGCCGCTGCCTTCTTCCCGTTAAGATTACTCTGAAATTACCACCAGAACGCCCATGATACAACGCTTCAGCCCGGACTGAACTCGAAAAGATCGCAACTGAACTGTTTTTTATTATCCATAACCACCAGATTGTATCATTGCGAGCTCACATGACCGCCAATCAAACAAACCGGTTGATGTTCGTTACATCAGCCGGTTTGTTTACGTTCATTTAATTTTGTGTCACCCGACTCACCGTAAAGTGCATCTTATCCGCCATCCCTGCATTGGCATGGGTAAACGCTTCTGTAAGAGCCGTCAACTCGCCATGTAAAATGGCGGTGCCACTAAACCGGTCCATAAAGCCAATGGCCACTCCGCCAGCCTTTAGCGCCATGTCAGCCGCAATGATGACCGATTCTGCTGGTGTGATCGTCATAATTCCGATGCTATCGTGCGTGTTTTCAATGCCAAGCTTGGTGTACACATCCTCGGTTGGATTCGCGATGATGTGCGTTAACGTAATTTGCTTTCCTGGCACGTATTCTTGAATGATTCGTTTAATTTGTTTTGCATCTGCCATTAATCGTTCCCCCGCTCCATAAGCTGAAACAACCGTTGCATCCCCTGGTCGATCAGACCCACAGTTGTTTGATCCATGAGGTTCCCTTGAGAATCAAATTTTGTCCCTGCCTGTCCCACTAAAATTTCTGGGGTATCAACCAGGTGTGGGGCTAACGCTGCCGATTGTAAAATGGTGCGAACCATCAATTGCGCCCGAACCGTTCCTAACGTACCCGTGGCTGCGCCCATTAACAACAGTGGTTTTTCGTGCAGCGGATATGGCGCATATGAACACCAATCCAATGCATTTTTCAGCGCAGCGGTTGGCCCGTTGTTATATTCCGGCGTGGCGATAACCACCGCATCCGCTTGGTTCACCTGCTCAACAAGCGTCGTCACAGCCGCCGGGGTGCCGGTCGTTTGACTGGCCACAATGAACGGAAGCGCCGTCAAAACTGGCTCAATCCACGTCACCGTGGTGGCATACCGGTTCGCAATATAGCGGGTCAACGCCTTGTTATACGACTGCGTTGCGGTTCCGCCATTAAGACACACAATTGTTTTCATTGATTCGTCCTCCACACCCTTAATGTAGCAAACTCTAATGCCAAGATGTTGCCATCCTTAATCCGTTGGTTGCAGCAGCGCCCGCACCGCTTGCCGGAGCACCGCTGTGCGAACGGGTGGCACCCAGACATGGTGCCCATCCTCTTGGATCACCGCTGCCGTTTGCTGGCCCAGGGCATAAAAATCACAATCAGCAAACTGCGCGGGCCGGCGCCGCATGAGTGTTTGAAGCCGTTGATAGGCCGACGCGCTTGGCACCAGCACCTGTTGATACCGTGTTGTTCCGATGGCCGTCAGTGCCTCAGCTTCGTCTGATGCCGTCCAGCGATTTTGGTACACCGTAACCACCCGTTCGTTTGCTTGTAGCTGGTGCGCCACATGCGTCAGCGTCCCAACAAGCCAAACCACTGTTAACGCTTGGGGTAACGCCGCAACCTGCTGCGCCAAACCCTGCTGGTTTTCCGTGGGCGCCACACAAACCGTCCCCGTGTACTGCGTTTGCATCTGCTCGGCCTGCTGTTGACTGAGCACCACGATGGTTCTGGCCGCCACTTTCGGCAACCAAGCCATTAAAACGGTAAGCGCAAAGTTGCTACTAATGACCAGGACATCCGCAGTTTGCATGATCTGTTGATCACCCGGTGATAACGGCTTTTCTGTTAACGTGCGTAACGGTAAATAGACTGTTGGTTGTTGCGCCGCCAGTTCTTCCTGTTCACGTTTTGTAAAGCGTTCCTTTGGATATAACACTAACCGTGCCATTTACTCTCGCCTCACTGATTTCTTAACACCGTTTGGACGTGGCCCGCTGCTAGATCGTAGCTCGTGTAATGCCCCGCCTGAAAGTCACTGGCCCAAAAATCACGCTCCGGAAACAGCCAGTGGTCGATCACCCGCAGGACCCCTTGATGCGCAATCACCGTCACGGTTGTGGTGGCAGGTGTTTCTTCGATCAACTGAGCCACCCGTTGTTTCACACGGGTTTCAAACGTTGCAAAACTGGTTGCCGCTGGCGGCGTGTACGCAAACGGCGCATCCAGCCAGGCCTGCCATTCAGTGGGAAAGGCCGCCTCGATCTCATCAGCGGTTAGGCCCTCCCATAACCCAAATGATTTTTCATTGAACGCCGGGTCAATGATGACCGCTTGGCCTGTGTGCGCTTGAACCGCTGCTGCCGTCGTGAGCGTTCGCCGCATGGCACTACTCATTAACGTCATCGGCCCCACGTGACGCAACTTTTGTGCCAACGTTTTCGCCTGGGCAAAGCCAGTTTCCGTTAGTCCAACATCCAGCGTCCCGTAAAAACAGTGGGCAACGTTAAGCGGCGTTTCCCCATGACGTGCCACAATCAACCGCATAGTTTCACCACCAATCCCGTTTCGATCAGGATAAAAACGATTTGACTTAGACAAGCGTAGGCGCCCAGCGTGTCACCGGTAAACCCACCAAATAGCTTTGTAATGTGGTGATGGTACGCCCAGCTCACAAGCATAACACCGAGATAACTCACCAGGCCCCAGAGACCTGTCAGCCCGAAAATGGCAAGCCCAGCCACAAGCTCAGCGACAAAAATCTGCCACCCGGCGATGCCCTCCCACATTTCAGCGAGTCCACCAGAATTACCGGCATAGTGCATGCGAATAAAAAGTAACGATAATCCGGCCTTAGCAACCACTGGCAGGGCAATCATAATGCCGGTCAATTGAATAGCTGATTGATGCTGAGCCAACACCCAGCCAGCCCCAATTAAGATGATGTAGTAATACAACAAGGCTAAACTCCCCATCGTGCCCAACCGACTATCCTTCATGATGGTCTTCATGCGTTCAACAGTTCGGGCAGAAAAGAGCCCATCCGCCGTATCGGCCAACGCATCTAAGTGAAAGCCACCCGTGACCAAACCGTCACTCATCACCACGAGGGCCCAGGCAAACGCCTTGGGAAACACCAGTGTTAACAGCCAAAAGAGGCCCCCTTCCAAAAGTCCTAAGCACACACCAAACAGGGTAATGTACTGAACACCCTGACGAAACTTTTTAACGGGTTCATCAATGGCAACGTTCACGGGGATCCGGGTGAAAAATTGCGTAAATAAAATCAACGTCTGAATCATTGCTTATCTCCTCACTTCAACTGCAACGGCAGGCCACTGACCACCATCGTGACGTGGGTGGCCGCCGCCGCAATCTGCTGATTGACCTCACCGTACAGGTCTCGAAGAACCCGTGCCTGTTTGGTTGCTGGCACTAAGCTCAACCCCACTTCATTTGTGACAATAATGACTGGCCCGCTGACTGCGCTTGCCCCAGTTAAGACCTGGTGCCACTCAGCCAAGATCAAGGTGGTCAGTGCCGTCAGTTCCGTGGCTGTCAGTGCCTCGATCACCACGTCCCAGTCTGCTTCATGACTGGCCTGGGCCCGCTCTTTTATGGCATCGAAAAAGAGGTTTGTCGTCAGCATCGTGGCGTCGTCAATTAAGTAACCGTCAAACGAATTTTCAGTTAACAAGGCCCCAACGTTACGGTACTGTTCACAAGTTGCCCACGTTTTGGGGCGCCGGTCTTGATGACGTTTGATTCGGCGCGCCATTTCCGCGTCATCTTGAAACAACACCCCGGTAGCCACGTAGCCGACCCGCCGAAGCGCTGTGAGTTGGTCTTCCGCATACGCCGATTTACCACTCTTTGCGCCACCAGTTACCATTATCAGTTCTGTCATGCGTTCTCCCCCTGTTTGAGTCGGGCAATTAGCTGAACCGGCTGGCCCACTTTGGCCGCAAACTTTTCCTGTGCCGTGGCCTCAATGGCAATCAGTAAAACCGTCGCCGGCCCAGCAGACGCCGTTAATTGCGCCTCATCTTGTTGCCCGACCAGTTCCACCGTCGCGTGGTGGGTTGTCGCCATTTGCCCCAGTTCATTTTGAATGCCCTTCGACCCCACCGGCAACAGATCAGTCACCATCGGCATGGTTAGCAGGTGGCGAACGTCCTCATACGTAAAAATCTCGGCAAGGTGTGTTTTAACCGCCTCACCAACGTACGGCGTGCCCAATTGGTACACAAGCAGGTCGGTTGAATCAGTGGTGACCGGCCGCGTTTTTGCCTGCCCAATCACGGTCACACCAATGGAGCTGGTAATGGTGGTCATGTTATCTTCTGTACTGCCATTGATCGGCAAATCCGCTAATCCTGCGGTCGCCAATTCCTGCCGTAACCCGGCAATCATCCGCACCCCGGTGGGCTTCATTTCGTTACCAATCGTGTCCACAACCATCAGCGGCGTCGCACCGTAGCACATGAGTTCCAATAACGGGACCCTCAGCGAATAAGCAGCCATAATGGCCACGTCAATGGTCACCATGTCTGCTTGTTTTTCACCGATTCCTGCGCTACTATCACACGCCACAACCAACGTTGTTGTGGCCGTTAACGGTAACACCGTTAAATCTCGATAGCGCGTTGTCATTTTGTTGAACCAGCAACCGTCGCCGTTAGTGCTGCATCAAAGGCGGCAATCGTCTTATCAATGTCCGCATCCGTATGCTTCACGGACAGGAAGTTTGTTTCAAACTGTGATGGTGCGGTGTACACACCGTTAGCCAACAATTGTTTGTAGAACGTTGCAAAGAAATCCTGATTGCTTTCTTGCACATCATCAAAGTTATTGATCGGCCCTTCACTGAAGAAATAACTCCACATGGAGCCCACGTGATGGGTCACTAGCGGCACGTTTAACCGGTTGGCGCTGGCTTCAAATCCTGCCAGTAACCGTGTGACCTTGGCCCCCATGTCAACGTAGTTTTGTTCCGTCAGTTGTGACAACGTCGCGATCCCAGCCGTCATTGCCAGTGGATTCCCAGATAATGTCCCAGCGTGGTACACCGAGCCAGATGGCGTAATGTCAGACATTACGTCCTTACGACCACCAAACACCCCAACGGGAAGTCCCCCACCAACGACCTTACCTAAGGTGGTTAAGTCCGGGGTGATGCCCGTTAAGCCTTGAACACCATGCAATCCAGCTCGAAAACCGGACATCACTTCATCAAAAATCAACAGTGAGCCGTGGTCAGTGGTCACCTGCCGCAACGTTTCAAGAAAGGCCCGTGTCCCAGGGATCACCCCCATGTTACCGGCAACGGGTTCCACAATCGCACACGCGATTTCGTCCCCAAGCCGATCAAACAGGTCAGTGACAGCTGCCACGTCATTATAAGGAACCGTCAACGTGTCGTAAGCCAGTGGATCAGGCACACCAGGTGACTTCTTGATTCCAAACGTGGCCATCCCGGAACCTGCATCAACCAGCAATGAATCACTGTGACCATGGTAGTTCCCGATAAACTTCACGATCTTATCGCGCCCAGTCCACCCTCTGGCTAACCGAATGGCGCTCATCGTGGCTTCCGTCCCGGATGAGACCATCCGCATCATTTCCATGCTAGGCACTAGGTTTTGCACCATTTTAGCTAGCTGCGTTTCGAGCAACGTGGGCGCTCCGTAACTGGTTCCCCGTTCAACGGCAGCCTGTAACGCTTTCACCACGTGATCTTCTGCGTGGCCGAGCACGAGTGGCCCCCATGACAACACGTAGTCGATGTACTCATTGCCATCAATATCAACAATCTTGTCGCCCTTCGCGTGGTCAATGAACAGTGGGTCACCGCCCACCTTATTAAACGCCCGGACGGGGCTGTTGACCCCGCCAGGCATGATCTTACTGGCGGCTTTAAACGCCGCAATGGACTTATCATAAACTGGCATAGTATGTGTTTTCTCCCTTTTAAAGCTTCGCCGCAACGGTCTTAGCAAAGTACGTGATGATCAAATCGGCACCGGCCCGTTTCATTCCGACCAACGTTTCGTTCACGATTTTGTCTTCGTCGATCCACCCGTTTTTTGCAGCTGCTTTAATCATGGCATATTCGCCTGAAACATTGTAGGCCACTAATGGTAATTTTGTGTGGTCACGAACTTCACGCATGACATCCAAAAACGCCATCGCGGGCTTGACCATCACAAAGTCAGCCCCTTCATTTTCGTCACTGATAACTTCACGCATGGCGTCCAATCGGTTAGCAGGGTCCATTTGGTACGACTTCCGGTCACCAAATTGTGGTGCACTGTCGGCAGCTTCACGGAACGGGCCGTAAAAGGCAGACGCGTACTTCACTGCGTAAGACATGATCGGCACGTTGATGTAGCCGGCTTCATCCAAGCCAGCCCGAATGGCAGCCACGTACCCGTCCATGGCGTTTGATGGAGCGATGATGTCGGCACCCGCTGCCACTTGGCTCACGGCTGTTTTTGTAATGTACGTCAGTGATTCATCGTTTAACACTTCTTCACCACGCACGACACCACAGTGCCCTGTTGACGTATATTCACACAAACAGGTGTCTGCAATCACCAGTAAGTCTGGGTAGGCTGCTTTAATTAAGTGGGTTGCTTGCTGAACGATTCCGTCGTCTTCCCACGCGCCAGAGCCCACTTCATCCTTATGATCTGGAATTCCGAAAAGGATGATTGCCTGCACACCGGCAGCGACAATTTCGGCCACTTCGCTCAACACTGTGTCTAAGCCAAAGTGATAAATTCCGGGCATGGAGGAAATCTCCGTTTTTCCTGTTAACCCCGCTTCCACAAAGACGGGCATGATTAAGTCCGTTTTTGCCAAGTGATTTTCGCGAACCAAATCACGCATTGCTGGTGTCATCCGTAAACGACGGTGCCGATCAAATGTTGTCATTAGTCTTTCTCCTCCATGGCGCCTAGAGCGCCTGCCTCAATTAATGTTGTTGCTGCTTTTTGACCAAGGTGATCATCAAGTGTGCCGTCACGCTGATCCGTAAAGACCTGCGTCCCGTCAATTGACGTGATGAGCCCGTCAAAGTGATACTGATCCGTGCCCGTTTTAACGGCAAAACCACCGATGGGATTGGTACAGTCACCACCCACCGTTCGCAAAAAGTCACGTTCAATGTGCACACACGCATGTGTCTCTGGGTCATCAATGACCGCTAATCGGGATTGAACATCTGGGTCATCTGTCCGACATTCGATCGCCATTGCGCCCTGACCCACGGCTGGCAACATAAAGTCACCAACGGTCACCCGAAATAAGTCCGTCGGGTGGAGATCAAGCCGGTTCAACCCAGCTTCGGCAATCACGATGGCGTCCACTTCCCCCGTCCGAACGAGGTTGACCCGTGTTTCCACGTTTCCGCGAATCGAAACGGGTTGAAGATCTGGGCGGTAGTGTCGCAATTGGCCCATCCGCCGGCTACTCCCGGTGCCGACCCGGGTGCCACTTGGCAGCTCATCAATTCCGCTGACCTTTGTGCGCGTAATTAAACAATCATAGGGGGACTCCCGTTTCGGAATCGCACTGATCATCAGGTTTTCCGGTAACCGTGGCATGACATCCTTTAGACTATGAACCGCAAAGTCAATGTCGCCCGCCAGTAATTGCCGCTCTAATTCCTTGACGAAAATGCCCTTCCCACCAATTTTTTCCAAACTGGTTTTTCGATCAATGTCCCCCTGGGTGGTGATTTCCTTAATGGTAAACGTACACGTTGGCCATGCGGCACGTAACGCTTCGGCCACCATGGTCGTTTGGATCAACGCTAGCCGACTCCCACGCGTGCCAATCACATAATCATTTTTCATGAGTCATTTCCTTTCGTAATTGAACTGCGCGATCAAACCCAAAAATCTCACAGAAAAAGTCGAGGTGTTCCGCCGCGTTTGGTGCCGACGAGGCATCCTTGATGTGCACGATGGGTTCCTTAATCATTTGGTTCACGATGCTCTTCATGTGTTTGCTAATGACTTGACGCTCATGTTTATCCAGTTCTGGTAGTTTCCGCAGCAAACTTTCATACGCGTTACTTTCAATGGCCAGTGATGATTCCCGAAGATCACGAATGATTGGGACCACCGGTAATGCCCGCTGCCAGTCCGCAAACGCGTTCACGGCACTGGGCACCTGCATTTCCATGGCCGCTAACCACTGCTGCTTCAACTGCTCGTTTCCGGTCAGGATGGTTGCCAAATCATCCACGTTGGCATAGCGGTTTAACACAGGAACTGCCTCTGGTGCCACGTTTTGAGGCACTCCTAGGTCAACAACGATCCCCGTGGTTGAAACCGGCGCTGCCGTCACCATCGTAGCCGTGACAAGTGGCTCCGTGACGCTCGCCGCCATCACCACTGCATCCGCTTCCTGAAGGAGCTGGTTTCTGTGTGCCCATGGTTTCGCCACCACGGTCTCGCTTAGTGACGCCGCCACCTGGTGAGCCGTTTCATCCGTCCGGTTCACCACATTAACGGTGGCAAAGCCCATGGTGCTGGCGTTTCGGGCCACCTGTTGACCAATCATTCCGGCCCCAACAACCAGCAGTTTCTTGCCAGTCAACGTTCCAAAATGACGTTTGATTTCATGCAGTCCCGCCTGGCTACTGGATTGTGACAGTTCACTGACGCGGTACTCCGTGTGCATTCGCTTCGCAAACGTGGTTGCTTCCTTGAATAATTCATTAAAAATCAGTCCGGTCGTGTGCACATCTTGAGCCACCGCAAACGCTGCCTTTAGCTGCCCGAGAATTTGTGGCTCACCGGCAATCATGGAGTCCAATCCAGACGCCACCCGCATGAGGTGACTGATAGCCTCCGTCTCACTACCAATGTTTACCACATCCTCAATGGCGCTAATTTCGACGTTAAACCAGTTTGCCAAAAACCGTTTGAGGTAGTACCGCCCGGTATGTAGTTGGTCGACGACCGCATAAATTTCTGTGCGGTTACACGTCGATAAAATCACGTCTTCAAAAATGCTTTTTTCTGCTTTCAGTTCACGATCTGCCTGTCCCAGTTGGGCCGGCGAAAACGTGAACTGACCACGTTCCTGCACCGTTAAGTCACGGTAGTTTAAACTCGCGTACATGATGTACATTTACTCATCCCTCTGTTCGTAACCATTTTGCTAACCGTTGCTTGAGTTGTTTGGCGGCTCGTGGTGAATGCCCCAACGTGGAAACAGTCACCAAGTATTCTGGGGTTTTGATCTGTGCTACGTTGAAAAAATCGGACGTGTCGTGATCACTGACGTTATTGACCCACTGATCAGACGCTGCGGCGTCAACAATGGCTTGATTCAATGCGCCGTCATTTGTGGCCGCAAAAATGAGTTGAAACCCAGTCAGATCCGCTGGTTGGTACGGGCGGTTCCACCACGTTACCTGCGTGACATCAATTGTTTCAGCCAGTGTGGGACTGACCACCGTCACCGACGCGTGGGCCTGAACCAACTGGTTGATTTTACGAGCCGCGATGCGACCGCCACCAACCACCAAGACGGGGCGCTGCGCCAAGTTCAGTACGATCGGGTAGCCATCAATCATGGTCAGCCTCTGCTTCAACCGCAGAATCGGCAAGAATTTGCTCGATCGCAGCTAGATCCACGTTGTCCTTAAACAGTTGTGCCAATTTGTCGTACTGTTCATTTTTGTACTGACTAAGTGAAAATGGCGTTGCCTCTAGTGGCAGCAGCCCCTTTTGCACCCGCAATTGATCTAACTGCTGGCGCGTCCACTTGGTGTTATCAAAAATGCCGTGCAGGTAGGTGCCCCAAACGGAGCCATCCGCTGTTTGAGCACCATCCAACCGGTTCACCGCTTGACCATTATTCTGAACGATCGTTAATAACGGCGTCACCGTTGTGCCAAGGGTCGTGGTCCCCATGTGAATTTCGTAGCCCGTTACCTGCTGCTCACCACTTTGGGCAACCGCCTGGGTGGTTGTTTTCTCCCCTTGGAAGACCGTTTCGGTATCTAACAGGCCCAATCCGGCCTGTTCACTAATGGCAGACTCCACATGTTCAGGGTCACGTAACATTTTTCCCAAAATCTGGTAGCCCCCGCAAATACCAGCAATGGTGGTTCCCGCTTCATGAGCAGCATTAATTGCCGGTTCAAAGTCATCACGGCGCAGTGCCCGCAAGTCTTCGTTGGTGTTTTTACTCCCCGGAATGATCAACAAATCGGGCGTCCCGAGTGTCGCCGCCTTGGTCACATACCGCAGCGAAACGTCGGGTTGCAGTGCCAAACTGTGAAAATCCGTGAAGTTGGAAATTTTATCAAGGCAAAGCACCGCAACATCCAGGTTCTTTTGCTCATCGTACACTTGCGATTTTTCGCTCAGACCCACGCTGTCCTCTTCGTCTAGATCCACATCACTCATCGGCAAAACGCCCAAAACGGGGACCCCGGTGAGTTCTTCAATCATTTTATTCCCTGATTCAAGGAGTGATTTATCCCCACGAAACTTGTTGATGATGATGCCCTTGATTCGGTGTTGATCTTCTTTTGGCAACAATTTGATTGTCCCGTAAATGGCGGCAAACACGCCGCCTTTATCAATATCAGCGACCAGAATCACCGGCGCATGGGCGACTTTCGCCATTCCCATGTTGACCAAATCATGTTCGTTCAGGTTGATTTCGGCCGGGCTTCCTGCCCCTTCCAAAACCATCACATCGTTTTCAGCAGCCAGTGAGTTGTAAATGTCTCGCACCTTATGCCGCAACTGTGGTTTGAATTCCTGGTAGGCCCGCGCGCCCATGTCGCCATAGACCCGGCCCATGATGATCACCTGTGCATCCTGATCCGTGGAGGGCTTGAGCAAAATTGGGTTCATCCGCACATCCGGCTGGCGGCCAGCGGCTTCAGCCTGAAAGACCTGCGCCCGCCCCATTTCGGCTCCTGTTGCGGTGATAAATGAATTTAACGCCATGTTTTGGGACTTAAACGGGGCTACCCGTTGACCCCGTTGAGACAGCAAACGACATAGGCCAGCTGCGACCCAACTCTTTCCGGCATCAGACGCCGTGCCCTGAAACATAATTGCTTGTGCCACGATTATTCCTCCTGCAGTTTCGTCAGTTGCTGTGTCAAATCAGTGTCAGCAAAAAGTGCGGCTTCATTGTTGTACAGTGGCAACCCCAATCGTTGGTGAAGTTTGATCAACCACGGTTGTTCTAGTGAACACGCTTCTAAGCGTTTTTCATCTGCGAACACCGTTTTTTTATCACCTTCGCCAAGGATTGTCCCCTGCTCCAATAAGTAAAAGTAATCACCGACTTCATACATAAAGTCCATGTCATGACTCGAAATGAGAATTTTTTGACCCTGAGCGGCTAACGATTGAATGAGACTCATCATCCGTTGCTTTCCATCTGGATCAAGACCGGCTGTCGGTTCATCTAATAACAGCCACTCAGAGTGCAACACCAGGATCCCGGCAATTGCGACCCGCTTCTTCTGGCCACCACTCAGGTACTGAACTGGCCGATCCTTCAGATCATAAATGCCCAGTTGCTTCAGCACTTGCCGAACCCGTTGATTAATTTCATCTTGTGGTAACCCCAGGTTATGCAGTGCAAACGCCACATCATCCTTCACGATGCTGTAAAACAACTGCTGCTCAGAATCCTGAAACACGATCCCGACCTTTTGGCGAAGTGCATTCAAGGACTTCTTGTCATGTTGCAATGCGTCACCATCGACCGTAATCGTGCCCCCCGTCGGCTTCAAAATCCCCACGAGGTTCAAAAACAGGGTCGACTTTCCAGAACCGTTTCGGCCCAGCAAGCCAATCACGTTTTGACCAGGGCGACCAAGTGTCACACTAACATCGTGAAGGACCGGATGATCTTCATAAGCAAAATCAACATTTTTCAATTCAATCATACGTCGTTCTCCCACACACCAAAGTCCCCAGCAAACAACTTTGCGTCCAACGCATACGTCATCTTTTGGTAGTTAATAATGACCTGTTCAAACAACATCTTGGCTAAAATCCCCGCTGAGTGAATGGACAAGCGCATGTTTGCATAACCAAACCGTAACTCCTGCGCTTGATAGATCTGTTCGAAGGACTCAATAAAAATAAAAATAAAGCGATACATCAACAGCGTTTCCTCAATCAATAAAATGGGGAAATGTAACCGCTGGAACAAGACAATCAACTGTTGAAACGGCGTTGTCAGTGCCAGCCAGTAGGTGCACACAATGGCCGTCAAAATTCGGGCACTTAACCGCCCAGCAACGGGCACCATGGTCTTTGCAATGCCGAGGTAATTACCAAACATGGGAATCCCCCAGTAAACTTCATGATGATTGGGTGTCACCGTAACCACAATTCCAATAATGCTCAATGCAATGAATGGTAATAAGGCATAAAACCACTTCACATATTGGTGAACCGTAATGTGAACAACGTGAACCGTGGCCCACATGACGATTGGAAGAACAATCAGTTTTAGCCAGATAATGGGTTGAAACGCAATGACCATTCCGACTAACCACAGCAACGCTTTCCATTCCGGCCGCCAAGAAGCCAGATCATTGCGGTATGCATATTTATCAATTGTAAGCATCAAAATGCCTCAGTTCGCTGTTTTATCGTCATCCGTTTTTGCCTCGTGCTTTTGGCGTTCCACACGTTTACCGTGGGCATTTCCGATGACATACGCAATAATTCCCGTTCCCAAACTTCCTTGAAGTGTGAATAGCAGACTTTCAATTTCACCCGACGGTGGCGTCCACAATGGGTGGGCCCATGGCTTATACCCGGGATCCAGCTTCTTAATCATGGCCGTTCCCTGATCGTCACTTCCACCGAACTCGCCGCCTTTAGCAACAACAAACGGGACAACGATTAAAATGATGACCAGGATCAGCAAAATAATGTTTTGTTTCGTGCGCGATTTGTTGTTGTTGTTCATGACAGAGCACTTTCCTTCCATAAATCGTTGTTTAAGATCAGGTTGTAAATGATCACCGTCAGGAACCCTTCAGCGATGGCTAACGGAATTTGGGTGATGGCAAAAATCCCCAAGAACTTCACAACGGAACCAAAGATCCCGGTGTGCGGATCAGGGTAAACGACCCCTAGTTGAAACGACGTCGTGATGTACGTGGACCAGTCAGCCAACATGGCACATAAGAACAGTGAAACCGAACGACTAACGTTTAACTTTCGGCATAATTTCCAGACAAGAAAGCCAACAATGGGGCCGACGATCGTCATGGAGAATTCGTTCGCACCCAACGTGGTTAAGCCACCATGCGCTAACAGTAAGGCTTGGAATAAGAGCACAATCACCCCAAGAACGGCCATGACCCCAGGGCCAAACATCACGGTCCCCAGACCTACACCCGTTGGATGTGAACATGAACCCGTAACGGATGGCATTTTCAGTGATGATAGAACGAACACGAACGCCCCACACAGTGCCAGCATTACCTTGGCATTTTGTTGGCTTGAGGTCACAATGACCTTCATCCGGTACAATCCGTAAATGAAGAATGGCGCACTCACAGCAAACCAGAAGATGCACCACATTGGTGGGAGCATCCCTTCCATGATGTGCATGGCAAATGCGTCAATGTTACTGCCGAACGTAAAGTAGACGGCAAACAACACGGAAAGCACTGCCAGCCGAAGTTTCCCCTGACGATTTAACTTGCTGATCATGATGCCACGTCCTTTTTAATTAATAGCGTTGTGAAATACGTGAGTTCTTCGGTCCCGGTCATGTCCGTGAGCCGTTGAATGCTTTGATCAGCTAACGACACGTTAGTGACCAGCACCGCGTGATCCAATAAGTTCAGTTGTGATAAGAAGGTGTACACATCCGCAAAGGCCACTTTGATTTTCATGATCACAATGTTGTCATGCTGTAAAATGGCTTGCTTGAGTTTGGGAAATCCTGCCGTGGCTGGCATGATGCATAATGATTCTTCGTCACACATCAGTGGTTGGCCGACCGTGGCGGCCAACTGTGAATATGAAGCAACCCCCGCCATTAACGTGACTGGGACCCGCTCGTTTAGTAGCGTCACGATGTAAGAAACCGTGCTGTAAACCGCTGGATCACCCAGGGTCAACATCCCGACGTTGGCTCCGGCGTCAATATCCAGAACCATTTCATCAGCAATGACCGTCAGCGCAGCTGTCCGACGATCGCGATTTCGCGTCATCGGAAACAGCCGTTGTTTAATCGTGATGCCCATTGGTAAGTACGGCTGGGCAATGGATTCTGCCAAGCTCGGTTGATCATCCTTTGCAATCGGAACGTACAAAACATCCAACCGTTTTAGTGCCTTAACCACCTTAATGGTCAGCAAGTTGCTATCACCAGGACCAACACCGATCCCGTAAAACCGTCCCCGTGAATTAGTCATGTGCCACCTCCAGTGCACGCCGTGTGTGCGCGATAAATTGTTCTAAAATGACGGGCTCAGTGGCTAATCCAGTGGTGAGCGGCGTCACGTGAATGCCGGCCGCAGTTAACTGAGACCGCCATGACGCAGGCATTTCGCCGAGCATATCTTCGGCAACGTGGTGCCCAGCGACCATCATGAACGGCCGTAACGTCACCGTTGTCACGTGGTCCCGTTTTAGTGCATTAATGACTTGTTCCAAGCCTGGATAACTTTCCACTGCACCCATGTACGTTTTCGTTGTCTGCAACATGTGATCTAAACACGCATACGCCGTAAACGCCTGGTGCTCCGTCCCGTGGCCCATCATGACCACGCCGCTCGTTGGTTCACCATCATCACTCAGCTGTCCTAACCAGTTGGTAACCACTTGGTAATCCGCAAACGAGGTTAGCAATGGTTCCCCCACAACGACCCGAGAAAATGACGGTTCCAGTGGTGCAAGGGCCTGCTTTAACTGCTCAAATTCAATGCCAGGAATCACATGAAGTGACTGGACGACGAGGTCCGTGACGCCCGCTTCATGGAGCTTCACCACGGCATCACGTACATCGTCCAGCTGAATCCCCGTTTGTTCGAACACCCGACGGCGAACGATGGTTGATGTAAAGGCGTGGGCGATTACCCGCTCAGGAAACGCCTTATGATAGGCCGCCGTTGTCGCCGTCACTAACGCCTCGCGGGCCGTTGAAACGGTCGTTCCAAAGCTAACCAGTAGTAATCCCGCTGTCATCCTGACACCTCCTCCATTAATTTGTCGACTAGTGCAGATGATGATGAAATGGCCTGCACGTTTGTAAAGCCCGCGGCGGCGACTGTTTCAGCTAACTGCTCGCCAAAAACGTACGTTGGTAGACCAAATAATTCTGCCTGCTGAACGGTCGTTGTTGCGGCAAGTAGCGCGCGCAGTGACCGGCGGCTCGTAATGACCACCCCGTCAAACGTTTCAACGGCGACACTCAACAACCGTGGCATGTGATCTCGACACGTGACGATGACCTGCTTTGCTGCGGCAATTTCCTTCACCGCCTGTTGTTCACCAACGACCCAGTCGGCCGCTGTAATGGCCGCTAAACTGATGACTCCATCCACAATCACCCCAACGGCCGTTTGCAACCGCGTGGCGAGAAGTGTTGACGTCGCAACCAGTTGCCAACCGGCTAACGCACGAAGATCATGGCCACTGGCCACTAATTGTGCCAACAACTGTTCAGCACTGCGAACACTTGTAAAGACCAAACGACCGGCATTTCGCCAATCTGGAAGCGTTGCGTCAACTGGAACAGTCTGCGGCATGTGATAATGACCAACACTGACCCCCGCATCCGTTAATTGATGGCCTAACTGCGCCTCCGCCGTTGTTGGAATCAGCAGGTGCCGCCCTGCCAATGGCAGGCGTGGCTGCAATGTTTCCGCTAAGTTAACAACTTCACCCACGACAATGAGGGCCGGTGAACCTAAGCCCTGTTCAGCCACCACCGTTTCAATCGTTGCTAACGTCCCAACACCGGTTTGTTGCCGCCACTGACTGGCCCACTGGACCACCGCAACGGGTGTGGTTTCAGCACGGCCATTTTTAATCAGTTCGGCTGTGATCGTTGGTAATTGTGCGACCCCCATCAAAAAGATCAGGGTTCCATCAAGCTTGGCCAGCACCGGCCAGTTCAACGGCTGCCCGGTTTGCTGGTGCGCAGTGATCACGTGAAAACTCGTGGCCACGCCGCGGTGCGTCACCGGAATGCCGGCGGCCGCTAACCCCGCGATGGCACTGGTCAACCCAGGCACCACTTCGCAGTCAACGCCGCGGGCCAACAGATACTGCGCTTCCTCACCACCACGACCAAACACGTAGGGGTCACCAGCTTTTAACCGAACCACTTGATGGCCGGCCAGCGCTTGTTCCACCAATAGATCGTTAATTTCCGTTTGGCTAATGTGGGCTTCGTACGGCCGCTTTCCGACGTCAATTAACGTGGCCGTTGCGGCAACAATCGTCAGTAGGTCTGGATCAACCAAATGATCGTAAACGACCACATCTGCCTCAGCCAATCGCCGTTGGCCAAGGACCGTTAAATACCCCACATTGCCGGGCCCGGCGCCCAGTAACGTTACTCGTCCTGCCATGCGTGTTCCCCCTTTAAGAAATCAGTTAACGCTGCGACATCCGCAACACTTGCTGGATAGGCTAGCGTTGGTGCCTCAATAATCAGAACCGTCAAGTTCAACTGTTGTGCGGCGGCGACCTTTTCACTCATCCCGCCACGGTCGCCACTATTCTTCGTTACCAAAATTTTTGCGGCCGCGCGTTCAAACAACGCAACGTTTAATTCAGTGCTAAACGGCCCACAAAGTGCGTCAATTTGATGTGCCGAAAATCCTGCCGTCGTGAGCTTTTCAAGCACACTTGCCGTGGGTAGCACCCTGACCTGTAACCGGTCAACGCCTAACGCGGTCGCGTAATCAGCGGCCGTTTTACTGCCTGTTGATAGATAAACATTCCCATCATGGGCGGCTAAGTACGCTAAAGCTTCGGCCTGCGACGTCACCGTCACAATGTGGTCACCGGTCAACTGTGGGTGGGTTCGTTCGTATCTGACGTACGCTACGGCCGTTTGGGCGGCAATCGTCATGGCCAGTTGAGAGATCACCTGGGCAAACGGATGGGACGCGTCAATGATCACCGTGATGTGGTGGTCTTTGATAAACGTCGTCAACGTTTCCGGGGTAAACATGGTTTCAACCACCGTTTGTGCATGTTGGTGCGCCAGCGTATTGCCGTAACCGGTGGTGACCGACAGCATAAACGGAATGTGTTGTGCCGTGAGCATGTCGGCCACGACAAGACTCTCCGACGTCCCCCCGATCAACAAAATCATAGTGAATAGCCCCGCGGTGTGACCATCCGGCCCTGGTCAACAAAGGTGTTTTTGTTTCCGATAATGACAATGGTGGTCATGTTAATATCTTCTTCGTCGAGTTCACCGATTGTTGTAATGTGCTCGATTTCCTTTGGCCGGGCAACGTCTTTTCCGTAACCCACGATTGTGTCCGCTGACTTATACTTCAGCACGATGTCTAATGCTTGTCGCAAGTTGTCTGGGCGCCCCTTACTCCGGGGGTTATACAGACAGATAACGAAATCCGCTGAAGCGGCGGCGTCGACCCGTTGCGTAATGACGGACCATGGTGTCATCAAATCACTCAGACTAATGTGGCAAAAGTCATTCATTAACGGCGCCCCAAGTGCGGCAGCCGCAGCGATACTTGCTGTCACACCAGGAATCACCTTAACGTCCAGTTGCCGTTTTTGACTGGCTAACATTTCCATGATGAGCCCGGCCATTCCGTAAATACCGGCGTCACCGCTTGAGATTAAGGCAACATCAGTTCCATCAGCGGCTAGTTCGATCGCTTTTTCACACCGTTCCACTTCACCGCGCATCCCGGTCGAAACGATCTGCTTATCAGCTAACATGTCCTTCACTAAGCGCATGTACGTGGCGTAGCCCACGATGATGGGGCAGTGTTCAATAATTTGAATGGCCTCCGTCGTCATAACGCGTTTGTCACCAGGTCCTAGTCCCACAATGTATAACATTTAGTTTTCCTCATCTTTCCATGGTTGTTGTCGGCTCAAGGCCAACGTGATTTCGTGTGCTGCAAACCGTTCTCCGCTCACCGGCACACCACTTGCAATTTCTGCGGCTGGCTCTGCCACCGCACCAACGCCCACCGTCTTAGTCACAAATGATGACTGCGGGTAGTGATTAGCAACGGTTTGTAAGGTGGCAGCAGAATAAAACGTTACCGGAACGTTCAGCGTTTCCGCCAGGTAGTGGATCCCTGCTTCATGCGCCTTTTTCTCAATGGAGGCCAGCTGTGCGATCGACCGCCATGCTAAATGCTGTTCCTGACAAAATTCAGTCAGGGCCGCTTGCATCATGCCCACCGTAACGTCCTTGCGGCAGCCGATGCCTAACACATTGACCCGGGGGATCAGTTGTGTGGCATCCACCAGTTTTGGCAAGTCCGTTCGGTCGGAAATAACGACGAGTGGCACCCCATCTGGTCGTGCCGCGAGCTCATCCACCACGGTAAAGCCCGTCAATGCTGGGTGGTGTGGTCGATAAACGGGGTCGATCCATAACGCTACTGGTTGCCGGGCTGCTAGTCGCCCGTTGATCCGTTTTGTCGTGGCCTTAAACTCTGCGTACCAGCCGTGATACTTCCGGGCTAACACATCGAGCGCCTGAACGCCCTCCGTGTCCGTTGCCGTTGTGATCACGGGGTCACTGGCTAACGCCTCCGCAAGGCGAACCGTCCAGTCGTTTGCCCCACCCATGTGCCCAGCCAAGAGACTGATGACATGGTGAGCTTGCTCATCAACCACTAACACCGCCGGATCACTTAATTTATCCTGTAACAGTGGTGCTAGTTGCCGAACCACAATGCCTGTTGCCATCACACAAATGACACAGTCATACTGCCCAAAGGCCGTGGCAAACGCTGACCGGAAGCCACCCGTTTTAAACGTCACTGCCGCGGAAGCCGCCGCAAATTTTTCCGGCAAAATCAGCGTTACATCGGCTGCTAACGTCGTGTGGATCCGTTCTGCCAACGTGCACCCCGTTGCCGTCAGTGCGAGGACTCCGACCTTAGTTTTGGTCATCGCTAATTTGCTTTTTCCGGTACATGTGGCTGAAGTTTGCGTCGTACAGCCGTGAGTAATGGTATTGCTCACCCAAGAATTCACCCACCATAATGAGGGCTGTCCGCCGAATTCCTGCTTCATGAACCTTCACCGCAATGTCAGCCAACGTCCCGGAAACAGACTGTTCATCTGGCCACGTGGCTTTATAGATCACCGTTGCTGGCGTCGTTTCTGGATACCCACCGGCAAGTAACTCCTTGACGACCTTTTGAATCCCCTGAACGGAAAGGAAAATCACCATCGATGTTTGGTGCTCGGCAAGAGCTCGAAGTGACTCTTTATCTGGCACCGGTGTCCGACCAGCCATCCGCGTGATGATGACGCTTTGGGACACTTCGGGAACCGTGTATTCCACACCAAGTGATGATGCAGCGCCCAAAAACGAACTCACACCCGGAATGCAATCAAAACCGACGTCCTGTTTCTTAAGTTCCTCAACCTGTTCACGAATGGAGCCATAAATGGAAAAGTCCCCCGTTTGTAACCGAACCACGTCTTTACCTGCCCGAACCCCGAGCACCATTTGCTCAATGATTTCTTCTAAAGTCATCTCCGCGCTGTTAAACAACGTTGCGTCTGGCTTACAGTAATCCAGAAGTTCCAGGTTGATCAGTGATCCCGCATAGATCACAACGTCGGCTGCGGCGAGCTTCCGGTACCCCTTCAATGTGATCAAGTCCTTGTCGCCAGGGCCAGCTCCGATAAACGTTACAACTGCCATGTGTTAGTCTTCCTTTCGTGTTGCACTCAAAATGAGCGTTGGGTTATTTGGTTTGAAGTAGTGGCCTTGACCTAGTGCATGCCACGAGGCCACCGTCATGTTGCAAAAGCGAATGTCTGTCAGACCCGCCTGTTGTTCACAAGCCGTTAAGGCCGTTTGCGCATTCTCCATTAAAATGAAGTTCATCACCAGCCGTCCTTGTGGTGCTAAGTGCGCCACGGACCACGCGATGATGGCGGTGAGTTCCTGACCGCTTCCGCCAATAAAGATCCGGTCAAACTGTTGCTCTGGTAAGACAGCTGGTGCTTCCCCTTCGATCAACGTGACGTTTGTGAGCCCAAAGTGGGTCAAATTTTGCGTCATGATGTCAACGGCGGCTGGTGTATGCTCCACCGCAATGACAGAAATGGCCGGGTGCGTTTTCGCAATTTGGATGCTAATGCTCCCCGTTCCGGCGCCAATATCGAGCACCGTTTGTTCACCGACTGGCGCTAGGTCCAGCTCATCAATGCAGAGTGCCCGGACCGCTTGCTTGGTCATTGGCACCTTCGTTCGTAAAAATTCGTCATCCCTCATCGACAATCACCACCACGTTTAATTGATAGTCCCGCTCGGGAACCGTTTGCTCCGTCCATTTCGATAACTGTTCATCTGGGTAACTCAACCGTTCACCAACGTACAGTGTCCGGTGCAGCCCCCGTTCCCGGATGGCTGCGGCAATTTCAGCCGGTCCAATCACCGTATCGGTCACCATGCCAACCTTTTGATGCTGTAACAGGAAGTCAAAGTCTGGCTTACGGCCGTGGCTACTGGTGATGTACACGTCGTTTAGTGATAGACCAAACTGGTGAAAACAGTACTGAATGGCACTGATCCCCGGGATGATCCGGTACTGGGTGGCGTCAAAGTGCTTCACCACCCAGTTACCAATGCCGTATTGCAACGGATCACCCGAGGCCAGTAGCACCACGTTGTCGGCGTTGTGTTCGTGAAGCCATTGTTCCAGCGTCGCCAGCGGTGGCAGCGTAACCGCCTTTTTTTCCGGCACGGCTAACGTTTCTAACTGCCGGGGCGCGCCAATCACGTAGTCAGCGTTGGTTAACCAGTCGTTTGTCCCGGCCAGTCGTAACGCGGCGGCGCCCGGACCGATGCCTAACACGGTAATCATCGCCACACCTCCGTCAGTGTTTTCAACGGCTTTGTTGATGCCAGGTAGCCGGTTGCCTTGGAGAAAATCACCGCGTCAATGTGCGTCTTTTGTTCCCCCCGGTTCAGCAGCCGTTCACTCCGCGCCTTGATTTTATCCACCAGCACTTGGTACACCTGCTGGTAACCAGCCGCGTTAATTAACTCGATCATAGAAATGGTCGTTAAACAGTCATTGACCTGCGTTAGTAACGATAACGGCGCACCTAATAATGCTAAGTTAGCGACCATGATTTCTGCGCGGGCGTCAGCGTCCTTGCTATGGGTGGAAAAGATCCCCCCAGCAACTTTGATCATCTTGCCCAAGTCACCCACGATCAATACATCCGTGAACCCGAGGCGTTGGGTCTCCTTCAGTACATAGCCCACGAAGTTACTCATCTGGACCTGTTTAGCATTACTAATGTGCAGTTCATCCGTTAAGAAGTCCTCCCCGTAGTTTCCCGGGGTTAGGATGATTTGGTGATCGCCACGCTCTTTGTGGATGTTCATTTCGATGGAAATGGAATGTTTCCAGCTTTCCTCAGACATCGGTGTAACAATGCCGCTGGTTCCTAAAATTGAGATCCCACCAACGATACCAAGTTTCGGATTGTACGTTAGTTTAGCCACGCGCTCGCCCTCAGGCGCAAAAATCAAAATGTCAGCTCCCCGCTTGGGACCTAAGATCTCCCGGACACTTTGTTTGATCATTTTACGTGGTGTCGGGTTAATGGCGGGCATACCCGGTTCGTTGGCTAGCCCCTTTTGGGTGACCCGCCCGATGCCTTGCCCGCCCTCCAACGTAATGCTGTCATCCGCGCGAAGCGTCACCGTGGCGTAAATCAACATGCCGTCCGTGGCATCCTGATCGTCACCACCGTCTTTGGTGATGGCAACGGTGGCCTGGTGCGCGTCAAACGTACAGTCCTGAACGTCAAACGTGGCTTGCTGCCCGTTAGCGGCGTTGACCGTCACCCCAACCTGTGGCTGTTGCTGTAAAATGCTTTTCGTTGCTGCAACGGCTGCCGCAGTGGCCGTTGTTCCGGTCGTAAATCCCTTGCGAAGCTTACGGCCATTGTAGTAAACGTAATCGTCTTCACTCATCGTGTTCACCCACTTGGTTACAGGTTATATAAAATGGCGTTTGTCAGTGCGGCAGCTAAGTTGCTCCCACCCTTTCGGCCCTGAGCCACAATCGCTGGGATCGTGCTGTGCATCAAGGCGTCCTTACTTTCAGCAGCCTCAACGAAACCAACGGGAACACCAATCACGGCGTCTGGGGTTAACGTTTTTGCCGCCGTCATTTCAAGAATTTTATAAACGGCTGTTGGGGCGTTTCCGATGATAAATAACTTTTCGGTAGGTACCTCAGCGGCCAATTCAATGGCTGCCATTGAGCGGGTAATCTGCTTTTCTTGCGCAATGTCGTAGACCCGTGGGTCAGCAATGAAACAATGGTAATCAACACCCAGTGCATCAAGCTTTCGTTTATTAATGCCGGCCAACGCCATGGTGGTATCCGTAAAAATGGTACCGTGGTGCATCAAAATGTGCTGAATCTTTGCAATGACATCGTTTGTAAATGCCAGGGTATGTAGATAGTCAAAATCTGCGGTGGTGTGGATGGCCCGTTTGATGATGGCTTCCTCCACCGCATTATTAAACTGATAATCCGGTTCTAACCGGTCAATTTCATCCTGAATCATGACAAAACTTTTATCCGTGATTTGGTTTGGAATCGTGTTATAGCCCTCATGTTCCATTGTGTCGTGCTCCTTTAATTAAGTGTGTGTTAAGCCAGTAAACTAGTGATCAACCAGGTGATTGCGGTTAACGTGATTGTTGCCAGTGCCGTTGCCGTGTACAGTAATCGGCATGTCATCGTGATGTCTTCGGGTGTAATGGCGCGTGCTGTTTCCTCACCAATGTAAGGTTTGACGACCAGCTCACCAAAGTAGGTATGGGGCCCACCCAACCGCACGTTTAGCGCACCGGCCACCACTGACTCTGCAAACCCGCTGTTAGGACTCAAATGATGGTTATGGTCGCGGCGGCCAACGGTAATGGCTTCCCGCGTATTAAGACGTAAAAGCCACGTGGCTAACACCAGAAAACACCACGTCAACCGGGCCGGAATGAGATTCACAATGTCATCCAATTTTGCCGACCACCAACCGATGGCGGCATATTGTTCATTCCGGTACCCCACCATGGAGTCCAACGTATTCACCGCCTTATAACTCAGCCCCAAAACGGGGCCGCCAATGAACAAACACAGTAGTGGCGCAATCACCCCATCACTCGTATTTTCGGCAATGGTTTCAACGGTGGCTTTCGTCACGTCACTTGCTGATAAATCAGCGGTGTCACGGCCGACTATCATACCAACCTGTTGTCTCGCAACCGCTAAGTTTCCGGCTGTTAATGACCGTTGAATTTTTCGGCCTTCGTGAGCAAGACCCTTGACGGACAAACAGGTGTAAGCAATGTAGGTTCCCAGTAAAAAGTGGAGCCACCAGACCGGACGTGTCAGCCACATAAGACCAGCGGTGACTGCCGCAGTTCCTAAAACGACGATGATCCACAGAAGAACGCCAAGCCACCGTCTGATCTGGTCACTGAACCGTGGCCGGTTGAATGCGCGCTCACACCAGCTGATCAGATGACCAATCAGTTTTACCGGGTGGGGCCACCGCGGGGGATCACCCAAGATCAAGTCCAGAACAAGCCCCAATAAAATCATCTCAATTCGCATGGGCAGCCGACTCCCACTGACGAATTAGGTCCCGATAAAACGTCTTGTTTTGGTAAAAGTGGCCGTGCAGATAACTCGCAAACGTGGCGTTTGTTTGGTACCCTCCGGACCACTCTGCCACCACCTCACCGTCACGAACTTTGCTCATGGCGAGGACTTGCGATAAGCCAGTGTCTGCTTCAAACTGGGAGTGGTGAAATTCGTGGCCCGTCAATTGGCTTCCCGGATTTCCAAGCATGGTCGCGGTCGTTGGGGTTGCGTAACAATACCCAAAGCGTTTCAACCGGGCCGTCATCGTGCTTGTACCAGGAAACACCCCAACCATGTCAAAGTACTCATCATTGACCACAAGCTGCCGGCCAAGGTACATCAACCCACCACACTCGGCGTAAATGGGCCGGCCAGCGTCTGAAAAGGCGCGAATGGCGGTCCGCATGGCGGTGTTTTTCGCCAGCTCCGCCGCAAACTCTTCGGGGTAGCCACCCCCAAGCATCAAGACGTCAACTTCTGGCAGCTTGTTATCATGCAGTGGACTAAACGGGACAAGTGTTGCCCCGCTTTGGCGCAGCAACGCTAGGTTGTCCGCGTAATAGAAGTTGAACGCTTCATCCTGGGCGATCCCGATTCGCAGGGTTGTTTTAGGAACCGGAAACGGGAGCGAAACGTTCGTTTGTGTTGGTGTCATAAGCTCGACCAACTGATCTAAATCAACGTGAGCGGTAATCTGGTCGGCTAACCGGTTGATCTTGTCGTCAATTTTGGCCACTTCTGCATCCGGCACCAGTCCGAGCTGCCGGGACGGTAACGCCACACTTTCATCATGGGGTAAGTACCCTAACACCGGCACCGTTAAGTACCGGTTGATCGCCGTTTTAATGAGTTGATAGTGGCTTTCACTCATGACGTTATTGATGATGACCCCGGCAATTCTCACCGCCAGATCAAAGTTAATGTAGCCTGATAACAGCGCGGCAACCGACGTTGACATCCCGTGCCCATCAACCACAAGGATCACCGGTAAGTCCAGTTGCTTCACCATGGCAGCGGTGGAACAGGCGTCCTTATCACTGCCCAAGCCGTCATACAGCCCCATCACCCCTTCAACCACGCCAAAGTCGACGGCGGTCGTATTCTGGGTAAACAGGTAAGCCAGGGTTTGTGCATCTGGTGTTAAGAAACCATCCAGATTCCGCGATGCCCGACCGGTAATGCGCGTATGAAATTTTGTGTCAACGTAATCGGGCCCCACCTTATACGGTTGAACCGTTCCCCGTTGACATAATGCCTTCAGCAGGCCAAGCGTCACCGTTGTTTTCCCTGACCCACTGTTTGTCCCTGCGATTAACACTGCCTTCATGCCAGTGCCTCCGTTTCTGATAAAGTTGCAGTAAGCGCCGTTAATAAGTGGTCGTTACACTCGTGATTCTTGACCGCGACCCGGTAAAAATGGTCATCTAAACCCGGGTAATTATCACAGCTTCGAATCATAATTCCGCGTTGCCACAGCCGTTCTTGTAAGTCAGACAGTGGCGCTTTGAATAGGTAGAAGTTCACCCGACTGGGAAACACGGTGACGCCCGGAAGCGTCTGAAGCTGTGCGCCAAGCCACGGCTGCTCTGTTTTGAACCACCATTTCGTTTCCGCAATGTATGCCGTTTGGTCGTACAATTTACTGCCCATTGTCTGTGCAATAGCGTTGACCGCCCACGTCTCTGTAACCGCTGTCAATTGTTGCTGTAAGAAAGGGTTCTGCGTCAAGCCGTACCCCAACCGCACCCCCGGAATGGCAAAAAACTTTGTGGCCGACCGAATGATCACCACTGGATCTGCCGGTGTTAGCTGACTCAGCAAGCTTAGTTGCTCATCAAACAAAAAATCCATAAACGCCTCATCCACCGCCAACCACAACTGATGGGCCTGACAGTAATCAACCAACGGCCGCAATGTCTTTGGGGTCAACAACTGTCCGGTGGGATTATTGGGATTTCCTAAACACACGACTGCACCAGGTAAAACGTTTTCTCCTAGCCAGGAAATCAATGCCGATACAGATAACGTAAAGCCCGTGGGCTCCGTTAATGCGTAATGCAACACCGTGCTTCCCACTAGCTGAAACACCCGCTCATATTCACTAAATCCTGGTGTCACCACTACGGCCTGCCGTGGCTTCAGGGCAAGTGCAACGTCACGAAGCACTGCTAACGCACCGTTATTGGGAAAGACCGCTTGCGGCGTGACGTGATGATACCGGCCGAGTGCCGCCGTTAACGTTGGGTACCGGGGATCGGGATATGCCGTTAAGTCCGGCGCCGCCTCAGCAAGGACAGTGAGCAATGGTGCTGGCACCCCTAACGGATTAATGTTGGCACTAAAGTCAATTAATGAGGCCGCGGCAACATGAGCTTGTTCACTGACTGCCGCCACGTTCCCGCCGTGCTCGCCCGTTCTCATTTAGAAACCTTAGTTTGAACCTGCAAGAAATCTGCGTCCCGTTGACGCTTAGGAAGGGCAGCATAAATCACTTCACAGACAATTAGGTTTGCGATGGTGGCAAGCGTTAACGGAATAAACAGTGCAAAAATTGCGCCCTTTAATAACGGATATAACACCGGAATTTCCAGTGGCACATTAATGAGGTACCCCACAAGGTCAGAGAGAAGCACGATGCCCACCCGGCTCTTCCCAAACCGCTGCCGAATCCAGCCAAAGACGAACATACAAACGGCCATCCCACACGCAACGATCAAGTGAACCGGCAAGGTTAGCGGAAGCCCTGATAACAGCGCTGAGGTCATGTGACCAAAAAAACCAAGGAACGCACCAAACCACGGTCCTAATAAGATGGCCCCTAAAAAGGCAGGTGCCGAATCAAATGCAATGGAGCCCATGATCTTAACGTTGGCGCCCACGACACAAAGTGCCAGTAATAATGCCGCCAACATTGTCCGTTTTAGTACGCGTGAAGTTCCCATGTGTGTCCTTCTTTCATCCATAAGCTTGCTAATCACCGCCATTTTCGTGACACGATTCACTAACGACGTCTAGCCACGATATGGTGACGGTTAATCAAGCAATTTGTTTAAGTCAATAAAAGTATAGACAGCGACTAATCACCAGGCAATGTCAATAATTAGCGGTCATTAGCATCATTTTGTCATCGAGCATAAACTATGATTTTCTTGCATTGTTTCCTGAGTTTTCCCCATCACAACGCGGATAGCGTTACATTGTGCTCAGAGGATTTTCTTGAACCACCTTTAATCATAGAAAGTGATGTGACTAATTGATGAAAATTTACACAAAGACTGGCGACCACGGCCAAACCCGAATCATTGGTAAGAAAATTGTGACTAAAGACGACATTCGTGTCGCAGCCTACGGAACCATTGATGAATTAAACTCATGGGTTGGCTTGACCATCGCCGACCTAAATGAAGCAACCGCCCCACTGGCTGATGAACTAACGGAAATTCAACAATTGCTATTTGACGCAGGCTCCGACCTTGCCCGGATGGCCGACGATACGCGCCACCCGTTCATTTTTGAACACGAAGGCAAAGCGACTGTCTGGCTTGAAACGCTGATTGATCGGTATACAGAAGCCGTTCCACCCGTTCAGAAGTTTATCCTTCCTGGTGGGACTAAGACTGCTGCCAACCTCCACATGGCACGGACCATCACACGGCGGGCCGAACGGGAAATCGTTGCTTTGCAAAATGAAGCTGAAATCAACCCCGATGTGCTTATCTTTGTTAACCGCCTGTCTGATTATTTCTTTGCTGCTGCCCGGTATGCTAATCTGCTTGAAAAGAAAGAAGACATTCTCTACAGAAACAGCAAGCCGGTTTTTAAATAAGCGTATGGTGACTGTCCACCTTGTTCGCCACGCTCAAACGGTGGCTAACGTTACCGGCGTTCTCCAAGGAACTGTCAATGATGAGCGCACGGCCCTCACTTCCCTAGGCCAGCAGGCTTGTAAACAAATGCGGCCACTTCTGGCGCAAAAGCGCCTTGCTTGTTGCTACATCAGCCCCCTAACCCGGGCCCAAAACACAGCAGCCATCATTCTTCCCGCCGCTGTGCCGCGCATTGTTGATGATCGGCTTCAAGAACTCGACTACGGTGATTGGAATGGTCAACCCTTAACGACCCTCAAGACCACGTTTCCAACGTGCTGGAACCTTCACGATCATGATGTGGCCCAGGGATATGAACAGCTCGCCCACGGTGAATCACTTCACCATCTTGATCACCGGCTGAATGCGTTCTTAACGGAACTTCAGACCACCCCATTTGATGGCGACGTGATGGTTGTAACACATGGCTTAGTGATCCAGCGGTGGCTGACTCTTTTGCACCAGCCAAGCCGCCCCATTGACAACCTCGAATTGATTACCGTAACCATTTAACTCAAAAAGCGTCTGAGGCCCTTCTTATCAAGGGTTCAGACGCTTTTTATGATGATTATTCGTTACTTTACCAAGCCGGCTGGGAAATACTGTGCTAAGCTGGTTTTGGCAAACTGCCATTCCGTCTGGTCTGGTCGTAACTGACCGGCTTTACGGAGCATCTTGGCAGCTCCCGCGTTAACACGGCCCTTATCACCCGCCATTCCTTTCAGAGCGGCCTGCACTAAATCAGCCAGTTTCATGTCACCACGGCCACCATGACTGCCGCTTTCCAAGTTCGTTTCAGATACTAATGGTGGCACCAATTCCATAACGTGCACATGGTCAAGCTGTGCAAACCGGAGCTGATCACGCAATGCTGAGGTAAACATGTGCACCCCAGCCTTTGATGCCGAGTACGTTGGGTGAGCGGCTGAGCTCAAGTTCGCCAACCCAGAAGAAACGTTCACGACAAGGCTTTCTTTTTGGTGAATCAGCTGTGGTAATAACAGTTTATCTACCGCAACCGTCCCCTTCAGGTTGATGTCGATATCGGCAAATAAGTCTTCAACCGTCACGTTAGGGTCAAGTAAATCATGGGCCCGCATGACACCAGCCGAGTTGATCACCATGTTTAAGTCTGGATAATGACCCTGGATCCACGCTGGCAACCCCTTCAGTGTTTCAACATCATTCACATCCGCTTGAAACGTCGCAAACGTTGGGTGGACAGCCTTAACCGC
This sequence comes from Furfurilactobacillus entadae, assembly GCF_045862745.1. Lineage (NCBI taxonomy): Bacteria > Bacillati > Bacillota > Bacilli > Lactobacillales > Lactobacillaceae > Furfurilactobacillus > Furfurilactobacillus entadae. The sequence goes on from NZ_BQXN01000003.1 coordinate 122,845, forward strand.
GGCCATTTTATCCGCATTTCGCGCTAAAACAATGATCTGATTGCCCAGTTGATCAAGTGATTGTGCCAAGCCCAAGCCAATGCCTGAAGTTCCACCAGTAATTAAAATTGTGTTATTTGTTAATTTCATGTTAAAGGCCTCTTTTTTAGTTGGTTACATTTCATTTGTTTTGTAACTTGAGAGATACTTTAAACCGTCGAGTTACAAAAGTCAATAAATGTAACTAAATAAATTTTAATCCCGACAATCGAGGACAGCTAAATGGAAAAAATCAGTCAACAGCGCATTCTTGACACGGCGCAACAGCTCGTTGAGCAAAACGGCATTCAAAAGGTGACCCTCACCAAGGTCGGTCAGGCCTTAGGCATCAGCCACGCTGCCCTTTATAAGCACTTCAAAAATAAGGAAGACCTGTGGACGTCACTGGCGCTTTCCTGGTTAGACAAAACGTTGGTAACCCTCTTTCCGTTCAACACCGAGCCCTACACCACCAAGACGGCGATTCTCCACGACTGGCTCTGGACGTTAACCAGCCAAAAAATGGCCGCGCGTGAGGACGACCCTGATATGTTTGCGCTCTACACCACCTACATTGATCAGAATCCAGCCGCGCTCCAAATTCACGTAAACGACCTTGATGACAGTCTGCAACAAGCCATTGGGCCGCTTTCGAGCGACCTCGTTACGGCCGTTATGAACGCCTTTTTGACCTTTTCTGCCCCAGCTTACGCAAGCAGTTGGGGACCCTCGACACAAGAACAGTTCGAAAGCGTCTGGCAATTGATGTTACCAGGATTAAAGCAAGCACTCGATTAATTGAAAAGCGTTCGGTTGAATCATCATGTGATCTCAACCGAACGCTTTTTAATTATCCTTGTGTTGACGCCTTAACCAGGGCGTCACTAAACTGTTGGAGTGTTTCAACATCCTCTTCGTACGGTTCTAGGTCAATTTTAACGTTCTCAGCACCCTTAGTTGCCCCACTCTGGGCAAAGGCCCCATCAAACTCATCGACTGCCTTGTTGAAGTCATCACCGTAAAAGACGTCACCAGAACCCGCGACCCCGTAAACCTTCCCAGCTAAGTCGGCCTCCTTTAAATCATCAAAGAAGTCCAATCCTTCTTCAGGCAGTGCCCCTTCATCGTATGTGTAAGCACACACAACACAAATATCAGCCTTTTCAAAAGCCGTTAGCTCCGTTTGTGAAATTTCACTCTTCGTAACCTCAACGTTTTTACCACGCAGTGCATCCACCACGATGTCAGCTACTTCTTCGTTATTTCCCGTAATGGTTGCGTACACAACTTGTGCCTTCATTTTCACGATCCCCACTTCTTTTCAGTTAAGGTAAGCGTACTACACACAATCCTCTTTAACTTGTTTTTTTATAAACGTGCAAAATAATCACAGTTATCCGTTGTATTGTCACAGTCTTCACGAACACTTTACTAACAGCTGAAAAACCTGACCATTTATCACTTAAACTATGTGCCAGCAATAAGCATATTTTTGGAATCCCAGGGCCCCTTTCATTTAGGATTTAGGCAATCAAAAGAAAGGAGGTTTATTAATGCGCTTGCTAACAAAATGGGTGGTAAGTACTGCTGGAATCATCGTTATTCTGACTGGTCTTTTCCTGGTCACTACTAACCAATCAATACCGCCCGTCTCGACTTGGCTTCACGATGGCTTGACCCTTAATGCGCAGGTGACCGCCACCACGCTTATCGTGATCGGCGTTATTGTCACGCTCATCGGCCTCATCATTTTATTGATTGGTCTGCTGAAACCACGAACGGTTACAACCGTCCAGTTTCATGAACAACATGGCACCATTTTTCTGCCCGTTGCCGCAATTGAACGCGACTTAAAGTATCGCATTGAAACCACTGCTGATATTAGTCATGTTGTCATAACCTTGCGAATCCACCATAACAAACGCGCAGACGTTACCGTTCATGGTGTCGCCACCGCACTAGAAGCACAAAATTTTGAAGCTCTCGGGACTGACATTCTTGGAATCATCGAACAGTATTTACACGCCCACCTTGGCTTTACCCTTCGCCACCGAAACGTCAATATCGAACCTGTTGTTAAGTCCCGTGAACATGGTGTCCGCGTCATTTAAGAAAGGAAGTGATCTGTCATGAGACGGTCAATGTTTGGTGCGGTGGTTGGTTTGATTCTCGGTGTAGTCTGGGTCTTTGCCGGATTCTGGAGCATGGTTCTCGTCGCGATTTTGACCATCATTGGTGGCCTTATTGGTCAATATGGTCATATTGATCGAAAGCACATCAAACAAAAAATCAATCAGTTTTTATCTAGTTAGGTCAGTTTTGTTATGGAGGTCATTTGATAATGGAAAACAGTGAAAAAACAACTAAAGTACAGTTAAAAAACGAGTTAAGCTACGACGACGGTGTCATCGAAAAAATTGCTGGATTAGCGGCTCGCAATGTCGACGGGGTTCTATCACTAGATGGTGGCATGTTAAGTGGCATCACAGATCGTTTTCGTAACCAAGCCGATCCAACCCAAGGGATTGAAGCAGAAGTTGGCAAAAAACAAGTCGCCCTTGATATGCACGCAACCGTTGAATACGGCCAAGATATTCGTCACCTGTTCGAACAGGTCACTGAGCGCGTCGTCCGTGACATCAAGAACTTTACCGGATTAGACGTTGTTGAGTTGAACCTTCGAATTAATGACGTTATGAGTAAACGCGACTGGCAAAATCAGGCCAAGGGCAAACCAAATTCATCACATTCAACTGAAACAAAGGACGTTGAGTAACCGCTTATTAGCATAATGACATCAAGAATGGAGGACATTTACAATGGCTGAAGCTGTCACAAAAAAGGAAATTATTTTTAATAACGACGTGTTAGAAAAAATTGCTGGCAAAACTGCCCAGGAAGTCGACGGTGTTTTAGAATTAACCGGGACAATTTTCGATAGCCTCTCGAACCAATTCGGTGTTACTAATCCCGGCCAAGGTGTCTCAGCGGACATTGATGAAGACAAACAAACGGTCGAACTGGAGCTCGAAGGAACGCTTGAATACGGTAAGGACGCCAATGACATCTTTGATAAGATCACTCGGAAAATCACCGCGGCTGTTCGCGCCATGACTGGTTATACAGTCACTTCGATCAAGTTTCACGTTAAAGATCTTCTAACAGCTGATGAATGGCGTGCTCAGCAAAATGACGATCAATCCAAGAAATAGGCTCCGTTTAACCACGGCTGATTTTGACCTTCAGGCAATCAGCCGTTTTCTAATGCACTTTTTGTGTGCAGCCGCACCCGCTCTCCTCACCAATTAAATTATCCTATCACTCTAGTTTACATAATTAAAATTATCAATAGTGATTACTTCGGTTTCAAATGATGGTCAATTCATCGCCCTTAAATTCCTTTGATAAACGGATTTATGGTACGCTTTACTTAATCATTAAACCGTAAGGGAGCGCCTCATGACTCTATTCATTTCCACCCTCACCATTGTGCTGACTGTTGCGATTGCGAACATCATCGCGCAGTTGATACCACAAATTTCCAACGCCTACGTTAACATCCTCATGGGCATGATTTTGGCCCTATTTCCGATCACTAACCACCTTGTTCCGAACTTCGACAACGACGTTTTTATGATCGTCGTGTTGGCACCGCTGCTCTTCTTTGAGGGCCAACGGACAACGGTCGTGATGGTTCGTGACCGGCTGGTCAGCATTCTCGGCACCGCCGGGTTGTTAGCATTGGCTTCCGCCATCGTTACAACCATCATTATGCACAGCCTGATCGGTCTGGCGCTACCGCTCGCCCTCATTATCGTGGCCATTAGCACACCAACTGACGCTACCGCGTTAGAATCGGTCACAACTGGCCGCCAGTTTCCGGAATCCATTAACAACACCCTCAAGATGGAGTCCATGTTTAACGACGCCACCGGGATCATTTTGCTTCAGGCTGGTTTATTGTGGTACCAAAGCGGTCACCTCAACCTCCTGGCTAACAGTGGTGCCCTGCTAATTTCTGCAATTGGTGGCCTCATCGTTGGTAACGTGGTTGCCGGGTTGTTCACCCTGTTTCGGCAGTGGCTGGTGCGGACCAGCGTGAATAACATCACCTCACAAAATGCCCTCTACTTGCTAAGTCCGTTTATCATCTATGCAGTGGCCGAAGCGCTGGGCGTATCAGGCATCATCGCCGTCGTCACCGCCGGCCTCGTCAATAATAGTGAGGCTAACCGGAGCCGGTTTACCGCGCCACGCCAAATGCACTTTGGGATTCAAATGGTGCTCTTTTTCTCCGAATTATTAAATGGCTTTGTCTTCGTGACCCTCGGATTAAACTTAGTTCGAATTTTCCGTGACCATTACGCGGTCGTAACCGGCTCATTCACTTGGTTAGTCAGCGGATTGGTGGCCTACCTTGGGCTCTTTTTATGCCGGTTCGTGTACGCGCGGTGGTTCATTCACCAGCAACCCACCCGTGACGCCACCCTGTTTGCCCTTGGTGGTGTTCACGGCACCGTCACGTTAGCCATGACCTTTTCATTATTAGGCAACCACCTCAGCGAAACCACGTTTAACCAAATTATTCTGATTGAAACGGTCGTTATCATTCTCAGCATGCTCCTGCCAACCCTCATCTTCCACTGGTGGCTCCCGGCAGATCAAACAGCGAAAACCCGTACCCGCCAGATGAATCAGCTCCGGCATCAGTTAACCATCATTGGTGTCAAAACGGTCACCGGCATGGATCTACCGCAAGATGTAAAGGACCTGGTGATTTATGACTTAAAGGATCAGGATCGCCATAATACCGTGTGGTCCTTTGTTCGTCAGTGGCGGACAATTGCAGCCGACCACCGCGTCCTCACCACCATGCAGAGTGTTGAGCAGCGTCGGGCGGCCATGACAGCGTTCACTGCGGAGCAAAACTACCTTCATGATTTAGCCCGGCGCGGCGTCGTGGACTCAGACATCGTGTACGACCTCTTTAGTGAAGTCTTACTGGCAGAATCACTGGTGTTAGATCCCCATAACCAGTTAATTTAGAGCGAAATAAAGCGCGTTTACGTCAATTCAAAAAGGTGCTGATGGACAACAAGTCGTTGTCCATCAGCACCTTTTTGACGCTCACTTAATATACTGGCCGGTCTAACCCCTGGGTATCAGGATCAGCCATCCCTAAACTATCATTCGCCCAAACGTTGGGTCAGCGACGATTCGTAAAACAACATCGGCAACACTCTGCCGGGAACCAGAAACACCAATGTATTGGTCATGCCGGTGCGTGAGAACATACTTCACTTCATCACGATCGTTCAACCACGGTAAGCGCAACGTTGTGTAGGTCACGCCACTATTTTCCAAAAGTTGGTCGGCCTTAATGGCACCAGCCATAGCACCGCCGACCCGTTCGCTGTTCCACCGACCAAATTCACCCGGCACTTCATTGTAAAGCCCAAGTAAACTGGTTGAAATCAGTCGACTAACACCAGCGGCCTTCATTGCGGCCACGACATTCTTAGTGATGGCGTTGTTATCATCATGATCAACAACCCCAATGTAAACCATGTCCTGCCCCGCCATAACAGCGGCAACAGAAGCTGCGTCTTCTAAGTCAACTTCAGCCACGGTCACCCGGTCGTTTGTTGCAAGTTCCGCAAGTCGCTCATGATTTCGAAGCTCAAGTGTTAACTGAACGTCCGCAAACGCGGGTTCCGCTAGAATTCGCTGGATAACGATGCGTGCGACCTGACCATTTGCTGCTAAAACGAGTAATTTCATTAGTTGATGCCCTCCATTAGTCATTTGATAAGGCCACTGTACACCTTAGAGGGCACTCTAAGTCAACACATAACTAACACTTATTCACCCGGTGCTTTCAATGCCATCACCGTTCGTAAACCCTTTTGAACCAACCGTTGAAGCTCACGAGTCTCCGTTTCCGTCAGGCCCGTCACGGCAAACTGATCGGCTTGCAGTGCGAGCGCTTTTAACTGGGCATTGGCGGCCTCCCCTTTTTCCGTGCTGTACAGCCGTGAAATCCGGTGATCGTTGGGATCTTTTTCCATCCGCAACCAACCAGAACTCACCAGATATTTGACGGACTTTGCAATGATGCTTTGCTCCCGGTACACTTCGTTGATCAGTTCTTTTTGTGAGATCCCCGGATGATCATGAACAATCAAAACATAGTCAAAGTTCGTTTCGTTTAATTCAGGAAAGTCCTTGAGCGCCGTCGCCAACCAGTTTTGAATTGTCCGGTTGTACATCGCAATCCATTTCCCGAGTCGTTCCATGTCCTGCATGTTAAGCACCCACCTTTTGACTCTTAACGAGGTAATAACCAGTGACGACTGTCAACAGAAGGATCAACCCTAATGTGACCCACATGGATAGTTGGAAGCCGTGAATGGTGGTGGCCGCCGTAGAAACCACCATCATTAAAATGGTGGCTGTCGCTGATCCGCCGACCTGGCGAAGTGTGTTGTTAAACGCCGTCCCGTAGTTCAATTCCGTGGCCTTCAACCCCACCAATGCTTCTGTAAGTGTAACAGCCATGAAAATCGAAACGCCGAGCATCCGCACAACGTACACGATCATCACAAAAATAATGTTTGACGTTTTCGTCATGAACAAAAACGGTACTGCTGAAACCAGTAAAATGATTAGGCCGCTGATCAGCAACCCACGGGCACCCCGCCCATCATAGATCCGGCCAACAAATGGTGAGGCCACCGCGTTGACAATCGCCCCAGGAAACATCAGTAAACCGGCCACTAAACTGGTCCGACCCATGCCAGTTTCAATATACACCGGCATCAATGTTTCGGTGCCCATTAGCACGGCAAACGCCAGCAGGGCAGCAAGCATCATGGTTGTAAACCGCATGTGTTTAAACAACCGAATGTCTAATAATGGTGTTGTCAACGTTAACTGACGGTGTAAAAAGTCCCCTGTTGCGATCAACCCCACGACAAGCATCACACTCGCAACCGGCACATTTTGCGAAAATTCGGTTAAACTGCTCATGATTAACCCGACTCCAACAATGGAGGTCACAACGGAGCGTAAATCAATGTGCACATTGGGCTCTGCCGGCGATATTTCTGGGACGACCATTAGGGACACCACGAAAATCACTACCATAATTGGCAACACAAGCCAAAAAATCGCGGTCCACGGAAACACACTCATTAAAAGTCCAGACAACGTTGGTCCCAATGCTGGTCCAGCCGCAATCACTAGCGCAACATACCCCATTACGACACCACGTTGATTTGCCGGGTACATTTCCATCATGCTAACCATCACAAACGTCATCAAAATCCCACCAGCAGTGGCCTGGATCAACCGGGCCAGCAAAATGATGCTAAATTGATTTGTCAGTGGCCCTAGCAGCGTTCCAATGATAAAGACCGTAACCATTGCTAGGTACAATTTCCGACTTGAAAACCGGCTCAGCAATGTTGCTGATACCGGCGTCACCAGACCAATTACCAGTACGTAACCAGATGTTAACCACTGCGCACTTTGCAGTGACACATGCAGTGTCTTTGCCATAATCGGTAGCGCGGTCACCATCATGGTCTGATTCAAAAGCACCATAAACCCGGTCAACAGGAATAGTGCAGAAACAAATAATCGTTTTGAGTTACTCATTCAATCTTCTCCTTAATAAATGCAAGTGCATTTATATTACATGCAGTTGCATTTAAAGTCAAACCTTTTCCGTAATCATTGCCACTTGCTTTTGCTGCGCAAACGCGAAACCGCATGCAGGTCCCGTCTCATCTAACAGAAATAGCGCCCCATGGACGAAGTGCTGTCCATGGGGCTACCACTTGTCCATGCGATGCTACTTACTTTTGCTGACGCAAACGCGAAACCGCATGCAGGCCCCGTCTCATCTAACAGAAATAGCGCCCCATGGACGAGGTGCTGTCCATGGGGCGCTATTTCTGTTACCTGAGCAGACCTAACCGCATGCGGTTTCGCTCTACTTTTGTTTATTCACGTTTTCCTTTGTTACCAAGTGGATTGGTGAATCAATGTGTTTTGGTACCGTCTTACCCTCGTAATGCTTATAGGCCGCCTTAATGGCCAGTTCCCCTTCAACCTTTGGTGATTGGGCAATAATTCCTGAAATCTTCCCCTGCTTAACAGCTGTTAAGCCTTGTGGTTCCCCATCAATGGAAACCACGATCAGGTTTGGATTATTGATGGCTTTCACAGCCCCCAACGCCATTTCATCGTTTTGAGAGAAGACCCCCTGAATGGATGAATGGGCCTGAAGGATGTTTTCCATTGTAGATAAGCCCTTCGCCCGGTCAAAGTCAGCGCTTTGCTTAGACACGATCTTAAGCTTGCCCTTAGCAGCGTCATTGAATCCACGCCCACGTTGAATGGCCGCATCGGCACCAGGTGTTCCTTCTAATTCGGCCACTTGCGCACCTGCTGGTAATTTACTCATCATGTAGTCAGCAGCCATCTTTCCGGCCTTCACGTTATCGGAGGCCACGGTCGTTAGTAGCTTCCCACCGTTTGAGCCCCGGTCACAGGCAATCACTGGAATCCCAGCATTATTGGCGTCCTTCACAGCCGGTGCGATCGCGTCAGAATCCACGGGGTTAATGATGATGACATCAACCTTCTTTTGGATCAAATCTTCAACGTCACTAGACTGTTTTGAACTGTCATTTTGTGCGTCGAACACTTCAGTTTTACTACCGTTCTTCTTTGCCACATCGTTGATTCCATCCCGAACGGAGACAAAGAATGGGTTACTCAACGTTGACAGTGAAACCCCAACCTTTAACTGGTTCTTGGACTTTTTGGTGGTTTCCTTGTTACCAAATGAAGGTGGTGTTAACGAAACAGCCTTGCAACCAGTCAGAATTACCGTACATAAGACGAATAATGCCACTAAACTTAAGACATAACGACGATTATGCTTCATGATACTTCCCCCTTTAGGCCTTGGCCTGTTTACGATCTAACAGGACGGCAACCAGAATCACGATCCCCTTAACGATCTGTTGATAGAAACTGGAAATTCCGAGCAAGTTCATCCCGTTATTCAAGACACCGATAATCAAGGCACCAATTAATGTCCCAAACATCTTCCCTTTACCACCGGCTAGACTCGTGCCCCCTAGGACAACGGCGGCAATGGCGTCCATTTCATAGGCAACCCCGGCATCTGGTTGTGCAGACGCTAACCGTGATGTCAAAATCATCCCGGCAGTCGCAGAAAGAAAACCAGCTAAGGTGTAGATCCAGATAATCATTTTATTATTCTTAACCCCAGCAACAAATGCTGCCCGTGGGTTCCCACCCAAAGCGTATGTTTTCCGACCAAACGTTGTCCGGTGAAGTAAAACGTAGGCGAGAATGTAGAACAGAACCATGATGTAAACTGGGAACGGAATTCCAAAGAGATACCCCTGGCCGAAGAATTGGAAGCTAAAGTTGTTGCTCATCTTGGCACCCGTGATTGGGTTCCCCTTGGTGAAGACGTAGGTTGCACCACGGAAAATCGTCTGGGTTGCTAACGTTGCGATAAATGGGGCTGCCTTTCCGTAAGCAATCAGAACCCCGTTTAAAGCCCCAAAGATTCCCCCAGTAACCATCCCGATCAGGAAGGCAAAGAATGGTGGAACGCCCATCAAAACAAGTTGTGCAGTAAAGGCACCGCTCAGTGCCAAAATAGACCCAACGGATAAATCAATCCCACCCGTTAAAATAACAAATTCCATCCCGAAGGCAATTAGGGCATTAATCGAAACTTGGCGTAATAAGTTCAGTAAGTTCAGTGGATCTAAGAATGAAAAGTTTAAAATTGACACTAAAACAACCAAAATAACTAACGCAACCAGCGGGCCTAACTTTGCGTAAAACTCGCCAAAATTGAATTTATGTTTCGTTTCCGTTTGGTTCTCCATTAGTGTTTCCCTCCCGTAGCTAACGTCAAGATACTCTCTTGGGTTGCCGTCTTTGTTGGTACGATGTCCATCAACTGCCCTTCATACACAACGGCAATGTTATCTGAAAAGCCGAGAACTTCGTCAAGATCACTGGAAACCATGATAATGGCCGTGCCGCGATCCGTCAGTTCGTTCATCAAATCGTAAATTTCCCGTTTGGCCCCAACATCGACCCCACGCGTTGGTTCATCCAGGATCAATACCTGTGATCCAGAACCAACCCACTTGGCCAAAACAACCTTCTGCTGATTCCCACCGGATAAACTCCCCGCCTCGGCATCCGCACTGGTTGCTTTAACCGTTAACCGTTTCATCAGCATTTCCACAAAATCACGATCCGCTTTTGTATCGATCAAACCATGTTTGGTAAACCCATCAATACTTGGCAGGTCAATGTTATCTGCAATCGTGTTATCAAGAATCAGACCCTCAGACTTTCGATCTTCCGTCAGAAAACCGATGTTATGACTGATGGCATCACTCGGATTGCTGATGTGCACCGCTTCACCATGAATCATGATCGTGCCCTCATCAAGCTTGTCGATTCCGAAGATGGCCCGCATGATTTCCGTGCGACCTGCACCCATCAACCCTGAAAAGGCTAAAACTTCACCGGCACGAACAGAAAAGCTAATGTCATGAAAGACACCGGCACGAGACAAGTTTTTGACTTCCATCAGCGGTTCACCAAATTTTGGCGTTCTGTCTGGATAAAAGTCACCCATGTCCCGACCAACCATGTCATGCACAATTTGCTGAACGGTCGTGGCCTGTGTTTCATACGTATTAATGGTCAAACCATCCCGCATAACGGTCACACGATCGGCAATTTCAAACAGTTCTTCCATTCGGTGAGAGATATAAATGATCCCAACACCCTGTGCCTTTAGGGAACGCACCACTTCAAACAAACTCTGAATTTCTGTTGCCGTTAAGGCCGCCGTGGGTTCGTCCATGATGATAATTTTAGCGTTTGTCATTAATGACTTCGCAATTTCAATCATCTGTTGTTGACCCACAGACAGATTGCCGATTGGCTGGCTCAGATCGATCTTAATGTTTAGCCGTTCCAATGCCGTTTCGGCAAGCGCTTTCATTTTATCGTTATCAATAAAGCCCCAGCGGGTCTTCAACTCCTTGTTCAAGAACATGTTGTCCAGAACAGGCATCTCCACAAAGTTGTTCATTTCTTGATGGATAAAACTAATTCCGTGTTGTTCCGCCTCTAGCGCATTGTTAAAGTGTGTGGGTTGTCCGTCAACCAGAATGTCACCACCATTGGGCGTTAATAATCCGGTCAGAATATTCATCATCGTTGACTTTCCGGCCCCGTTTTCACCCATTAACGCGTGCACTTCACCGCCCTTGACCGAAAAGTTAACGTCCTTTAAGACGACGTTTTGGCCAAAGGATTTTGAAATGTGCTGCATGTCAATCTCCATGTGTGTTTGCCCCCTTCGCTAGAATGTGACGCCACTCTCCAAAATCACGTTTGAATACGGCGTCATTTCGCCTGTTCGAACAAACGCATGTGTCTTACTTAAATCAGCTTTCATCTGTTCATGTGGGATGAACACAACGTCAACATCAGGTAATAATTGCTTAACCGCGGTGAGTTGTTCAGGATTTTGAACCTTCATCTCCTCCGCTAAATAAATGCGCTGAACCTGTAATTCGCTCACAATGTTTGCTAAAACATCGATGAAACTTGGCAACTGACGGCTTACCGCCAGGTCGATCTTCTCGGTCCCCATCGGAACCGGCATCCCTGCATCGCCCACACCAAGTGTGTCAAAGTGACCCATTTGTGCGATCACCCGGGATAAATCTGAATTGATTACCGTTGTCTTTTTCATCAGAAACGCTAACCTGCCCTTCTCCATAGATTTATGCGTGAAAAATCATAAAGTAAAACGCTTTACAATCTCCCTCCTCTAGTAGGATAGCAATTTTTGAAACCGGTTTCAATAATGATTGAAACAATTTTGTTCGTTTAACTATTAGATTCCGCTAAACGCAATAATCATTAAACAAGTTAAACAGTCTGCCGCTAACTCTTTTCAGCTGGTGAAAACGCGAAACGAGACGCAGGCTTCGACTCATCTAACGCAAAGCAGGCCCTCATGGACAAAAATCGTCTGTCACAACTTTTATTCTGGTGAAAACGCGAAACGAGACGCAGGCTTCGACTCATCTAACGCAAAGCAGGCCCTCATGGACAAAAATCGTCCATGAGGGCCTGCTTTGCGTTAGATGAGGGAGCCTAAACGCGTCTCGTTTCGCTCTCTTATTTGTATTCGGCCTTGATTTCAGCCAACTGTGGAATTGATGGTTGTGCACCCAAGCGTTGCACCGTCAATGATGATGCGTGGTTTGCAAACGTAATTGCTTCTCGCATGTTACTGAAGTCTGTCTTCAGTTGGGAGCTCAAGGCACCCAAGAATGTGTCCCCAGCTGCCGTTGTATCCACAGCCTTAACCTTGAACGCATCCACGAAGCCACTTCCCATTTGGTTTGCGTAGAATGCACCACGTGAACCGACCGTGATGATCAGTTCCTTAACACCCATTTGAGCAAACTTAGCAGCGTTCAAAATCATGGACGTTGTGTCCGTCACTTCGATTCCTGTAATCGTTGCGGCTTCCGTTTCGTTTGGGCACACCATGTCCGTTGCTCTCAGCAAGTCTGCTGGTAACGTTGGAATGGCTGGTGCTGGGTTCAAAATAGTTGTTACACCAACTGACTGCGCATATTCGAACGCGTATGTCGTTGTTTCAATTGGTGTTTCAAATTGTGCAATCAGGAAGTCAGCGTCTTTGATGACATCTTTAGCAGCGTCAACATCAGCCGTTGTTAAGCCTTGGTTTGATCCACCATAGACCAAGATCGAGTTTTGACCGCTTTCTTGCAACAGGATAAATGCCTGACCAGAACCACGGTTTTCATCCGTTGTGACATGCTTCGTGCTGATTCCGTCTGCTTCTAAGGCATCACGTAACACTTCAGCAGCGTCATCGGCCCCAACCTTACCAATGAAGGCTGTGTCAGCACCGGCACGAGCAGCAGCAACCGCTTGGTTAGCACCCTTCCCACCAGGTGCAGAACTCTTATCGTTCATTTCCATGGTTTCACCAGGTAATGGTAACCGTGCAATCCGCAGAATGGAATCCACGTTCAAACTCCCCAAAACAACAACTTTATTAGCCATATTTGTCCCCTTTAACGATTGAATAATGAATGTGTTTAAATTCGTCTAGAACCAATTTACCATAAAATCAGATAATCGGTTTAACTTTTTAATGTTCAGCGACTGTTTCTGGATGTGCCACCTCGTAACGGTGTTCAAAGAAGAAGTACCCCGTTACGATTACAAAACAAATCACTGGAACGATGAATGAAAATTGCATCGTAGTCAAATCTGAAACGGCCCCTTGTAACAGTGGCATAACGGCACCACCAATAATGGCCATAACCAACACGGCACCAGCTGTTTCCGTGTACTTCTTTTCTGTCACAGTGTCCAACGTGTGGGCATAAATTGTTGGCCATTCTGGCCCGAAGAAGAAACTTGCAAGGATGGCGGTGTAAACGGCCGTCATGTTTGGAATCAAGAACGTTGCCAATAATGAAATTGTCCCCAACAGTGAGTAGATCGTCAGGACACGCGTGATTGAGAACCGGTTCATCAACCAGTTGGCAACCACTTTTCCAAAGAACCACATTGCATAACTGAAAATCATGAACGTTGATGCGGCAGAATCACTAATGGAGTGGTTCAAGTTCAGTGCCAACCGAATGGTAAATGACCAAACCGTCGTCTGCATCCCCACGTAGAAGAACTGGGCCATAACCCCGCGTTGGTAGCGCCGGTTGTGGGCAAGGTACTTCAGTGTTTCACCAAGTGTCACCATTTCTTCCGCAGCCTTAGCGTCCGCTTCATCCGTCACTTCGGCAGCTGGTGCCGTTGTGGCCTTTGCACTTGGCATCTTGGTAAACGCAATGATAACAAAGATGATCAACAATACACCAAGAATGTACTTGTATGGTTGCAACGTTAATTGCAACATCTTTTCACCATAAGCTTGGCGAGCAGCTGGTGCCATATGGGCCATCTTATCCGATAAGTTACCGCCGTTCCCAAAGATCAGGTACTTTCCTAAAACGATCCCCAGCATGTCACCAAGTGGGACCAACGTTTGTGAAAAGTTTAACCGCGCGTTGGCCGTCTTCTTCGGTCCGAGCATTGACGAATACGTGTCACACGCTGTTTCCAAGAAACTTAACCCGATCGCAATCGCAAAAATGGCAACTAAGAACATGCTGTATGTCGCCATGTGAGACGCTGGGAAGAACATTCCACACCCAACGATGTAGGCCAATAATCCCGTCATAATGGCAAACTTGTATGAATTCTTTTTAATGACAAGTGACGCTGGGATGGCAATCAAAAAGTAACCACCGTAAAAGGCACTTTGAACAAAGGCCGTGGCTAAATCGTTCAATTGGAACACCGTTTTAAACTGGGTGATCAAAATATCATTTAAACTGGCTGCTGCACCCCACAGCGGAAAAATCAGTGAAACCAATAAAAATGTGAAAATCGGTGTCTTAGATAGGTAGCCGTCCGATAACTGCTCGACGGGATTGCGTTTCGCTGTCTGTTCCATGATAAACTCCTGTATTCTCTCTTAATGTCAATGATAATAATGGCTAGAACGTAACGCCGCTTTCCAAAATAATGTTGGAATAGGCGGTCATTTCACCCGTCCGAACAAATGCATGGGTCTTCTTTAGATCCTGCTTTAACTCACTGTGTGGCACAAACGTAATTGGCATGTCGGGCATTAATGCCTTAATGGCGGTCAATTGCTCAGGGTTAACCGTTTTAATTTCTTCGGCTAAGTAAATGTGCTGCACTTCCATCTCGGTCAAAATGTTTTTCAACACGTCAATGAAACTTGGTAATTGCTTTGTGACGGCGAGATCAATCTTTTCCGTTCCCATTGGTACCGGCATCCCGGCGTCACCGATGGCTAACCAGTCCATGTGGCCCATATTGGCAATCACACGGGATAAATCTGAATTGATCATTGCTGTTTTCTTCATGTTTGTCCTGTCCCCTTTGTCGGCATTGTTTTTGTTTAGTAAAACGTTTTACGGTCATTAAGGAACGCCATGCACCATTGTCATGGTCATGACGTTTCCGTGTTCATCAATATTAGTAAAACGTTTTATTAAATAACCAATGTGAAAAAGATATCACAGTTTGGAAAGGCTTACAAGGGGTTTACAGAATTTCTTTCAACTAAATTGACGTCGACAATTTTCATTTGTGCCTCAATTTCTGGTTCACGTAAACGACGCATAATCATTTGACTGGCCCACACACCCATCTCGTAAACGGGCTGGTGAATGGTCGTTAACCGCGGTGTCATGTAGTCATCAAGGTCAATATCGTCATATCCAATGATGGATACGTCCTCTGGGACTTTGATCCCCTTTTCATTAAGTCCCCGAATGAGGCCAACCGCCAACTCATCGTTTGCACTGAAAACGGCTGTTGCGCCTGACGCAATCACTGCGTCAGCGACATCTTCACCGCCTTGCTTTGATAGCTCCGTTTCAAACACCAGGTTCTCATCAAATGCGATGTGGTGCCGCACAAGTGCACTTCGGTAACCAGCGAGCCGCATCTGCACATTTTGCGACGGACCTGTTGGCAAAACCATCGCGATTCGTTCATGGTGAGCGGCTAGTAAATGGTTCACGGCCAGTTCGCCCCCACGTTCGTCGTCGACGATGATGCGATCCCCTTCATTTTGGGGATCATTTTGATCAAACAGCAAGTACGGAATGTGGTTTGGTTTTAACAGTTCATTTAAATCGTCATTACTGATCGCCGAGCTGGCGATGATTGCGCCGTCGACGCCCCGTTCAACCAGGGTTCGTAGATAATACTGTTCAAGCTTTTTGTCACGGTCAGCGCTCAAAATAATCGGCACACACTCGTGCTCATACATCGCATCCTGAATGCCCCGAAGAAACATACTAAAGAATGGATTCACAAGGTTGGGGACAATGATCCCGACCGTTTGCATGGAATGATTGATCAGATTACGGGCGTTGAAGTTCGGAACGTAGCCCAGTTGATCACGCAGTTGAAAGACCTTGGCCCTCGTGGTTTCCGGAAACCGGTCACCCTTGCCGTTTAGAATTTGCGATACTGTCGTAATGGATAAATCTGCCGCCTTGGCGACATCCTTAATGGTTACACGTTTTGCCATGAGCCTCTCCAAAATTAATGTTATGTAAGCGATTTACTTCCCTTTTATGATAGCATACATCTTTCATGAAGCCGTTAGAAAGCTGAGTTGAAACAAAAAAAGAATCAGGTGATTTCCCTGACTCCCTCCTAATTGGAAAACTTCTTACATTAATCAAGTTATTTCGGCAAAACAAAAACGACTGCCCGCCCAAATTTTTGAGAAAGCAGTCATTTCATCATCAAAACTAGCCTAACCAACATGGTCCGTCATTGACGCAAAGTGGCGCTTTTTGGGAACCAGATACCGCCCCCGCTCATGCAGGTAGCCACGCACATCCGCCGCCAATTCCACACGATCTAACTTTAACGTATCCCCGTAACCGGTCATGAGAAAATCCTCGACTGCCGCCGTCATCAGGGCCTCAATGGCATGCCCATAAAAGTCACGGGGCGCGGATAGTTCATGGCGGGGATGAACCGTCAATAATTCGGCCAGCCGGTTAGGCAACTTAGGACACCGCCGGTTAAACCCGGACTGGTCAACCACCGCCTGTAAATAGTCGCACTGTAACTGTGTCATTGTTGCCGCTTCAACCAATCGTTGACGAAGAAAGCAGTGACTCGTGGGCATGACGACCTTTAACTCGTTTCGAAAGACAAGCACCGCTGCCGTTTCGTATGCCTGAAGGTCCGTCAATTGCGCAAAACCAACCCAGCCAGCATGACTTGTCGTTGGTCCAGCAGTGGGAACAAATCCTGCCGATCCTTGAACGTACGGCACATAATGCTGCTGACCCAAGAATTGGTGCGAAATGGTCATTTGTTGAAACGTTAACCATTGGTGCTCACGCAACCCGCGCAGTAGTGTCGCTGGTGTTTTCCGCGTTAATAATAGACCAAGGTGGCGATCAATCACCAACGTGAAGCGCTGCTTGCCCACTGTCACTGGCAAAAGTAACAGTGTTTCGGTTAGTCGCAGTTCGTAGGAATGGTTGATCCGCTGTTCCGTTAACAATCGGTCCGCTAGTGCTGAATTTCGTAAATCCACCGTTCGATCATTGAGCCAGTGACTAGAAAAATCGACGATTACCATTTGTTAGGTCATTGGACAAGGGACAACGTTAGGATCAGGCCATTAGTTTCGCTTAGTCATTCAGTGTTATACGTGATTTTGACGTCGCCGTGACCAGTACCTGACTCAGACTGCCGTACACAACGGCGGTAATTAACGTCGCCACCCCGGTTGCACCAACCGTCTCCGTAATCATGGTTGCCTGTTGCAACCCAAAGTAAGCGGCGATCCCAATGGCCCAGCTGAGGTAGGCAATCCAGTTCACCCGTGGTGCTTGGTCAAAATCATGATTCGTGTACGCGCCCCGGTGACCGATAAAGTAATCAACCAGTAAGATGGCAATTTCTGGTCCAAGGATCATCCCAACGTAGTCTAAAAATACCGTGAAAACGGCTAAGAAACTGCTGGACCATAGCGGAATTAGCGTCATGAGCGTCGCTAGCACCGTGACGATCCACAGTGCTGGTGTGAGCCGTAACCGTTTAAACATGTTCGTTAATGCGGATCCAGCAGCCATGAGGTTCACCGCGTTTGCTGTGGTACTGGTCAAAATGATGACAACCATGGCTAAGATTCCAAGACCCAACCGTGATGCCACCGTACTCGGATCGGACGCATTCGGATCAAACGTATTTAACGTCACCGCTGCCCCAATTGTCGCAATAACCCCAACAAAGGCGAACCACATTAGCCCCACGGTGCCACCAATAAACGGTGCAACGGTTCCGGCGGCCTTATTTTTCGCAAACTTCGTGAAATCTGCTCCGGCAGTCACCCATGCCAAGTTGAAGGCGGCTAACGTATCAACGGCTGTTCCCATGGGCAACCGAAACTTAACGGGTACACGCCATTTCGCCAATTGGTGCAAGGAGACACTCTGGAACACCGCCCATGTTTCCCATAAGACCAATAAGATCACGAGAACGATGCCGACCCGTTCAATGATGCGGACGGAGCGCTGGCCAAGGGAAATACTAATTAAGTGCAAAACGGACATTAATAAAATGCCGAAAATAATGCCCTTGAGACCGCCACGGTGACCAAAGACCGGCCAGCCTAATAAATCTTGCAATAAATAACTGATCGAACTGGCCGCAATGAAGGTGTTTACTGCTGCCCAGCCCATAAATTGAATGACATTGACCAGGGACGGTCCAAAGCTCCCCCACCGTCCAAACGAAACCTGGGTCAACGTCATCGTTGATTTCCGCGTTTGGAACCCCATGTACCCAACGAGTGCCAGTAAAATGTAAGCTAATGGCCCCGTAATGGCTAAGACTTTCATCGCGCCGCCCAGTCCCAAAGCAGCGAGCACACCACCAATGTACCAGGTCCCGTTATTGGCATTGGCACCAATCCACGTTGCTGTTTGGTCCCAAAAGCTCATGTTATGTTCTTCCATTCCGTCGTCCTCCGTGTCTGTTCAGTCAAAAAAAGCGCCACCAACAGAAAAACTGTCAGTTGCGCAATGTTTTAACAAGATTAGTTGAAAATGACTGAAACGACACGCCACCCGTCACGTAAGCTAGCTTTGTTGCCGTACTTTGCCCACTTCTTAGTTGCATGTTGATTCCTCCAAAAAGGTCCGCTCACTGTCGGACAGTTATTTTCTTAGGAATTAGTGTAGCAGGGAATGGCTTCGACGACAAGCGTCCCTTTGTCTTTTTTAAGCGTGCAAGCCACGAACTAAAAATTCCGTGCACTCTGAAACGGTCGCCGCAACATCTAATTCAGCCAGCTGATTGGTGACAAGCAACGGCGCAGCATAGCTAATGGCAGCCCCAAAGATGTAGCGAATGATCCGCACATCTGACCAATCGACCAGTTCACCCCGCCTTCTTAGCGATTGAAAAATCGGTGCAAGTCGTTTTTGCACCATCGGCAAGGCATTGGTCGTTATGCTGTTGACCAAATCTGCTCGAACAAACGCTTGTTGAACAAAGATTTTAATCGTCGGCGCATTGACAACAAAATAATTTAAGCGATCCGTTAAAAAGTAGTGGATAAAGTCGGCCAACGTTTCAAACGTTTCTGCCCCCACCTCATCGGAAAATTCCTTCGCCATTTGCGGCACCACAACGTTCGCAAATGGTTTTAAAATAACGTCCAAAATCATGGCTTTCGTTTTAAAGTGTTTATACACAGTCCCCTCTGCCACGCCCGCCAACTGGGCAATGTCACTAGTTGAGGTCGCGTCAAACCCCTTCTCTGAAAAGAGCTGCATGCTTGCCATCAAGACTGCCTTTTGTTTGGCGCTTAGCTTTTCGTTATCCAAGCTTTGACTTAACAGTGTTTGTGGATCATTTAATGTCATTTTGAACTCCTCTCACTAAACCTTCCGGTAACGCCGAAGTCCCACTACATTCAGATAGCCTAACACAATGGTAAAGATGATTAAGACTGCGACATCTCCCCACAGATTAATTAAATTCTCGCCGTGGAAAATGATGCCTTCTTGCGCATCCGCTGCATACCGTAACGGGAGAACGTAAGAAATTGCATCAAGCCATTTTGGTAGTGAATCTAACGGCACTAAGCCCGACAAAAAGATCTGGGGCACCACGACAATTGGAATAAACTGAATCATCTGGAATTCAGAACTTGCCAGTGTCGATAGCAAAATTCCGGCTGCCAGTGCAACAAACGCGACCAACATATTAATAATGATTAAGTTAATAATATTACCGACAATTTCAATTTTTAGCAACCACACCGTGACCAACACGATGATGATGGTCTGAAAGAATGCCAAGATTCCGTAACTTCCCAGGTACCCCAAAACGATTTCCGTTCGTTTGACCGGGGTGGATAACACCCGGTCCAGTGTGCCGGTGGTTCGCTCCTTCAACAAGCCCATGCCTGAGACCAGGAACACAAATAAAAAGACAAAGAACGCCATCAAAATCGGCATCAACTTATTAAAAAAGTTGGTATCTGCATTCCCATATGCGTAATGGTTGTGAATGGTGACAGCACCGTTTGTGGGAATTGCCGGTTGTGCCGCTTGTTGGCCAGTCGCAACGCCACCAGATCGGGCCATGAGTTGCTGGTTTGCTTTCGCTAAGGTCGTCACCGTTGTCGCTAACTTTGTGATGGTCGTTTTGGTGATGCTACTTTGCAACCCCATCTTCGTGGCCGCAGTCTTCCCTGAATCCGTATTTGCATACGTGACATCAAATCGATCGTCCTTTTGTTTAATGAAGGCATCAACGTGTTGCTTGGTCAGTGCGTGGCGTGCTGCCGTTTCTGAATCATAATGCTTGACGCTGACGTGGTTAACATCCTTTAATTCCCGCGTAATGGTCGTGTTGACGTTGACCACACCGATCGTTACGTTTGTATCGGAGTTCGTGTTAAACACAACACTCATTAACCACATGACAAGGATTGGGGCCAAAAAGACCAGCGCCAGTGTCCGCTTGTCCCGCACCAGTTCCGTTAAAATTCGTTTGATGATTTGACTAACCCGCATGATGGTCACCCTCTGCTTTCAAAAAGACTTCTTCAATGGTCGTTACGTCGTACTGCGTCTTTAACGTTGCTGGTTTATCAAACGCCACCACGTGTCCATCCAGCAGGAGGGCCACCCGATCGACCTTCTCCGCCTCGTCCATAACGTGCGTCGTAATGAGCACGCTGGCACCGGCTGCCGTTACCCGGCGAAGTTCTTCCCAAATTTGAATCCGCAACGCCGGATCGATCCCCACCGTTGGCTCATCCAACACCAGTAGTTCCGGTTGACCAAGGAGCGCAATTGCCAGTGATAACCGCCGCATCATCCCACCAGAATAGCCAGAGACAGCTTTTCCTAAGGCGTCCTTGAGGTCAACAACCGCTGCCACCCGGTCAATTTCCGTTGTTCGTTCGGGTTGTTTTAGCCCCTTCATTGCAGCGAAGAAAGCTAAGTTCTCCCGACCAGACAATGTCTCGTACAGTGCATCCGATTGAGCCATGTAACCAATTCTGGCCAGTAATTCCCGATTCGGCATCTGCTGGCCAAAAACGGCTGCCGTTCCGTCATCGACAACTTCCATCCCTAACGTGGTCTTAATGACCGTTGATTTCCCAGCACCAGATGGGCCAATCAAACCAACGATTTCGCCAGGTTGAACATCCATGTCGATTCCTTTTAACACTTGTTGTTTGCCAAACTGCTTCTTGACGCCCTTTAGTAAGATTACGTCCGTCATTTAAATCATCTCCAAAAAGTGAGTGAGCATTCATTTCCTTTACGAACTTAGCTTACCAGTTTATTTTTTTCTGTCAACACAAATGAATAAATTCATTTAATCATCGTGTGCTTTCAGTGAAGAAATGCGTCTCTACAACGCAAAAAGGCGCCTTCCGTAGTGACAGAAAGCGCCTGATTAATATGCTTTTAGCGATTACAGCTCGCCGGTTAAGAATTGTGCTTCCCCTTTACCAAAGCTCCAATCATCATCGTTATTTGGCGATAGACTCACCATCACATCTTCGGGCCGGATTCCTAACTCTTGGTGCAAACGGTCCACCAATGTTTTGTAGAACGCTTGCTTTGCCTTTGTTGCCCGTGGCCGGGTGGTCAAGTGAAAGACCACAACGTCCTTGGTTCGACTAAAGCCCAACCCCGTATCTAAAATCTGCATTTCAAACGGTTCATGTTGTGTTAATAGCTGATAACGATCACCAACTGGCGTGTTTAATGTTTTTAATTGAACCTCATACGCAATCGTCAGTAACCGTTCCAAATAGGCCTCATCGTGACCCTTGATCACATCAATTCTCATTAATGGCATTATTTTTCCTCCTAAATTAATTCAATTGTGATTGAATGTAACGAAATTCTTGTGTTTGACCACCAAAGCCCCACGAATTTCCGTTAACGTCTTGCATAACAACGTAGCTTGCCTCGTTCAAATCGCCAAGAATGGTGGTCATTCTTGAATAAACTTCGGTCAGAAACTGCGCCTTTTGCTCCCGTGTATTGGTGCCCTCGGTTAGCTTAATTTCCAAGGAAAAAGTCGGTTTATCTGTGTCGGCAACGGCCTGCCCGCCAATGTACCAGTGGGCCGCCGGGGCAAACGCCAGGTCAATCGCCACAACGGGACGCGCCTTTTTCAAAACGGTTACCGTTAGATCTGTCAACATTTTTGCAATTTCATCCGCTTGTCCTTGGTGTTGTTCACCAACGACCCGAACCCTTAAATAAGGCATTCAACGACCTCCTTACCTTTGATAATTAGAATTATACCCAGCTAAATGATTGAGCGATATTACCAAAATGTGGTAGGGTTATCGAAAATATCGATTACACGGAGGCCCGCCATGTTTCACGACTTAGAGATTCTTGAACACCTATACGCCACCAGGTCGATCAACAAGACAGCACAAGCGCTTGGTTACGCCCAGTCAAGCATCAGTGCGATTCTCAAAAAGGTTGAAACTGACTTTAACTTCACGTTATTCAACCGGACCCATGCAGGGTTGATCCCAACACGCGCCGGTGAAATTTTCTACGAATACATGCTGGAGGTGTTGTCCGCGACGAAAACAACACGAGCAACACTACAACAATTGCAGGTAAAGCCCAAGGTTTTACTTTCAACGTTTTTATTTAATTTCCTGCTTCGAAACGGTGAACTTCCCGCTGTGAGCGACACAACCTTTGACATTAAGTCATCTACGTTTATTAGTAAAAGTCATGATTCAAGTTACAACACGGTCATCACGTACGTTAACGCCTATCAAAATTCTAATTATACACAAGTAAAGGCCGGGATCATGGCCAGTTTCTTTGCCGTCAACAAAACGGCGGCGCCCAATTTCAGCTCGCTCCCCTACCTTGTCAACAGTGACCACGTCTGTCCGTTTACTAAGGAAACCTACCGCAAGGTTCCTAGCAACATCGTTGAAATCGATTCCTGGGATAGCATCATCAACCTTGTTGCACAGGGCAAAGGGATCGCGCTGTTGCCAAATTACATTAACAATGACCATCATTTTGATCGGTTACCAGGCACACCAGAACTTCAGGTTCAGTACCAGTGGCTAGAGAAAAAAAGTTAGTAAAGGCACCATTCCGCCTTGACGTTTACCCAAAAAGTTGGAACTAAATAGTTTTGTTAATTAGGCAGTTAATTGCCGCTCGAAATCGAGTGGTGATTGACCGCATAATTTTATTTGAATTCGCTTTT